>JBQGEI010000268.1:0-1688 GCA_052039535.1 Pseudoxanthomonas sp. | reverse complement strand
GGTGCCGAGGCCGCGCTGGAGGACGCACGCCTGCGCCACGCCTCGCGCCGCGCCTCCACGCGCGTGCACCGGCCGGAGGTGGCGCAGCGCGTGGCCGCCATCGACCCGGCGCTGGGCCGCCGCGTCTCGGACTACCCGGCGCGCCGCCAGGCCCAGCAGGCGGCCCTGGCATTGCCGCCGTACCCGACCACGACCATCGGCTCGTTCCCGCAGACCGGGCCGGTGCGCAAGGCGCGGGCCGGGGTGCGCTCGGGCCGGCTGGATCCGGCCACGTACGAGGCGTTCCTGGAGGCCCAGACCGAACAGTGCGTGCGCTTCCAGGAGCAGGCCGGGATCGACGTGCTGGTGCACGGCGAGTTCGAGCGCAACGACATGGTCGAGTACTTCGGCGAGCAGCTCGACGGCTTCGCGTTCACCCGCCTGGGCTGGGTGCAGAGCTACGGCAGCCGCTGCGTGAAGCCCCCGGTGATCTTCGGCGACGTGGCGCGGCCGGCGCCGATGACGGTGCGCTGGGCGCGGTACGCCCAGTCGCTGACCTCGCGCCCGGTCAAGGGCATGCTCACCGGCCCGGTGACCCTGATGCAGTGGTCGTTCGTGCGCGACGACCAGCCGCGCGCGGACACCTGCAGGCAGATCGCACTGGCCCTGCGCGACGAAGTCCTGGACCTGGAGGCGGCCGGCATCCGGGTGATCCAGATCGACGAACCGGCCCTGCGCGAGGGGCTGCCGCTGCGGCGCGCGCACTGGGACGCCTACCTGGAATGGGCGGTCGAATGCTTCCGCCTGTGCGCGTCCGGGGTGGCCGATGCCACCCAGATCCACACCCACATGTGCTACGCCGAATTCAACGACATCATCCAGGCGGTGGCGGCGCTGGACGCGGACGTGATCTCGATCGAGACCTCGCGCTCGCGGATGGAACTGCTCGATGCGTTCGCCAGGTTCCAGTATCCCAGCCAGATCGGCCCGGGCGTGTACGACATCCACTCCCCGCGCATCCCCACCACCGCCGAGATGGTGGAACTGCTCGGCAGGGCGCGCCAGGTGCTGGCACCGGAGCAGGTGTGGGTGAACCCGGACTGCGGGCTGAAGACCCGCGGCTGGGAGGAGACGGACCTGGCGCTGCGCAGGATGGTCGAGGCGGCCGAGGTCATGCGCGGGGCGCACGTGCATTGACGCGGCCGGTGGCGTCCGGGCGCCACCCCTGACCGACCCGCGCCGGGGCCGATGGCTGCCGGCGCGGGACGGGACGGACGTGCCGGCCGGCGGGTGCCGGCCTATTCCACCGTGACCGACTTGGCCAGGTTGCGCGGCTTGTCCACGTCGGTGCCGCGGGCAAGGGCGGTGTGGTAGGCCAGCAGCTGCACCGGGATGGTGTGGATCACCGGGCTGAGCACGCCGGTGTGGCGCGGGGTGCGGATCACGTGCACGCCTTCGGAAGCGCTGAAGTTGCTGTCCTGGTCGGCGAACACGAACAGCTCGCCGCCGCGCGCGCGCACTTCCTGCATGTTCGACTTGACCTTCTCCAGCAGGCGGTCGTTCGGCGCGATCACCACCACCGGCATCTCGGCATCCACCAGCGCCAGCGGGCCGTGCTTGAGCTCGCCGGCCGGGTAGGCCTCGGCGTGGATGTAGGAGATCTCCTTGAGCTTGAGCGCGCCTTCCAGCGCGATCGGGTAATGCAGGCC
>JBQGEI010000267.1:0-4612 GCA_052039535.1 Pseudoxanthomonas sp. | reverse complement strand
CCGCGCACCGCGATCACCAGGGTCATGCCCAGCGAGACCAGGGCCAGCGGCGCGGCGCGGTTGGCGATGTCCACGAGGTTGCCGTAGAGGTGGCCGTCGCGCCATTGCAGGGACAGGAACCCGGGATTGAACACGGCATTGCCCAGCAGCAGCAGCGCCAGCGCCAGCGCCGGCCACAGCAGCGGGTGGCCCAGCAGGCGCTGGTGGAGGCCGGGCGGCGCGGGCTGCACCGGCGGGGAATCCAGGTCGGTCATGCGTGTCCTGCGATCAGGTCCAGTACCTGGCTGCCGTCGCAGCCACCTTCGAGCTCGCCGGCCTTGTGCCGCTCGCGCAGCACCGCGATGCGGTCGCTGAGGCGGGTGAGCTCCTCGATCTCGGCGGAAATGAACAGCACCGCCATGCCCTGCCGCGCCAGCTTGACCACCTCGGCCATGATTTCCTGCTTGGCGGCGATGTCGATGCCGCGGGTGGGCTCGTCCAGGATGAGCAGCGACGGCCGGGTGGCCAGCCAGCGCGCCAGCACCACCTTCTGCTGGTTGCCGCCGGACAGGGTGCCGACCGGTGTTTCGATGTCTGCGGTCTTGATCCCCAGCAGCTGCACGAAGTCGCGTGCCATCTGCTCCTGGGTGGCCGCCGGCAGCGCGCGCCACCAGCCGCGCCGCGCCTGCAGCGCGAGCACGATGTTCTCACGCACCGACAGCCCGGCGACGATGCCCTCGGTCTTGCGTTCCTCCGGGCACAGCGCCAGGCCGCGCGCGACCGCTTCGGCCGGATGCTTCAGCTGCACCGGCTGGCCGCCAATGCGCAGCTCGCCGGCATCGGCCCGGTCCAGCCCGAACAGCAGCCGCGCCAGCTCGGTGCGCCCCGAGCCAAGCAGTCCGCCCAGGCCCAGTACCTCGCCGGCGCGCAGTTCCAGGTCCACCGGCTGCAGCGCGCCACGCCGCGCCAGGCCACGGGCCTGCACCACCACCTCGCCGGCGGCAGCCGCCTGCCCGGGCTCGCGCCCGCCGGCCAGCGCCACCTCGCGCCCCACCATCGCCGAGACCAGCGCACCCTGCGGCAGCTCGGCGGCAGCGTACTCGCCGACCAGCGTGCCGTTGCGCAGCACGGTGATGCGGTCGGACACCGCGTACACCTGGTCCAGGAAGTGGGTCACGAACAGGATCGCCATGCCGCGGTCGCGCAGCCGGCGCATCACCGTGAACAGCCCCTGCACCTCGTCCTCGTCCAGGCTCGAGGTCGGCTCGTCGAGCACCAGCACCTTGGCCCGCACTCCCAGCGCGCGGGCGATGGCGACCATCTGCTGCACCGCCACCGGGTAGCTGCCCAGGGTGCGGTCCACGTCGATGTCCAGCTGCAGCTCGGCCAGCAGCGCGCGCGCCCCGGTGCGCACCCGGCCCCAGTCGATCAGCCCTCCCCAGCGCCGCGGATAGCGGCCGGCGAACAGGTTCTCGGCCACCGACAGGTTCGGGCACAGGTTCACTTCCTGGTACACCGTGCTGATGCCCAGGGCCTGGGCCTCAAGCGGCGTGGCCGGTGCCACCGGCGCGCCATCGAGCACGATGCTGCCGGCGTCCGGCGTCTCCACGCCGGTCACCAGCTTGATCAGGGTCGATTTGCCCGCCCCGTTCTGGCCCATCAGCGCATGGATCTGGCCCTCGCGCAGGGTCAGCCCGGCCCCATCCAGGGCCACGGTCGCGCCGAACCGCTTGCGCAGGCCCGAGGCCTGCAGCACCACCGCGTTCATGCCGCGCCCCCGGGACCGGGAGCGCGCCGTATTGCCGCGCGCGACTGCATCGGCATCAGTACTTGCGGTTGGGCAGCTCGGCGGCGGCCTGGTCCATGGTGTACACGCCCTCCTCCACCACGACCCGCTTGGGCACCTCGCGGCCGGCGTGGACGTCGCGGACCAGCTGCGCCAGCTGTTCGCCCAGCAGCGGATTGCACTCCACCGTGGCGTTGAGCTTGCCGGCCTTCATCGCCTCGAACGCGCCGCGCACCCCGTCGATGGAGACGATGCGGATGTCGCTGCCCGGCTTCAGGCCGGCTTCCTCGATGGCCTGGATCGCACCGATGGCCATGTCGTCGTTGTGCGCGAACAGCACGTCGATGCCACCGCTCTCGGCCTTGAGGAAGGCTTCCATCACCTCCTTGCCCTTGGCGCGGGTGAAATCACCGCTCTGCGAGCGCACGATCTGGAAGCGCGAGTCGGCGCCGATCACTTCCTTGAAGCCGCGCATGCGGTCGTTGGCCGGGGCCGAGCCGACGGTGCCCTGCAGCTCGACGATGCGGATCGGGCCCTGCTGGCCCTCGCTGTCGCCGATCAGCCAGTTGGCGGCGCGGCGGCCTTCCTCGACGAAGTCCGAGCCGATCAGCGACACGTACAGCGACTCGTCGGAGACGTTGACCGCACGGTCGGTCAGCACCACGGGGATGTTGGCGGCCTTGGCCTCGCGCAGTACCGTCTCCCAGCCGGACTCGACCACCGGCGAGAACGCGATCACGTCCACCTTCTGGGCGATGAACGAGCGCAACGCCTTGATCTGGTTTTCCTGCTTCTGCTGGGCGTCGGAGAAGCGCAACCTGAATTCCGGCGCGGCCAGCGACTCCTTCACCGAGCGGGTGTTGGCGGTGCGCCACTCGCTCTCGGCGCCAACCTGGCTGAAGCCCACGGTGATGGCGTCGCCCGCGCCGCCGGCGGCGGCACCGTCGCCGCCGGAACAGCCGGCCAGCGCCATCGCGCCCAGGGCCAGCATCGCAGCAAACACAGACTTCTTCATCGCTCCCTCCCGATTCGTTGTGGACCGCCGCCACGTCCGGCGTGGCAGGCCGCGCATGCCCCCCAGCATGCAGCGGCCGCGGCTGGCCGTGGCGGCCTGTTACGTGCGGGCGACCCCGCCCTTCATCCAGCGTGCCGCCGCATCGCGTCGGCGGCCCCGGCATCCTCCGCAGGGTACGTGCACGGCCCGGCCAGCGGTAGGCCGGGCGTGGACGTTGCGGCCGCGTGGTGCATGCGAAGGCCCGGCATGGTCAGAGGCTGCGCACGCCACCGGGCTCGAAGCCGGAGACCGCGCGGCCGAGCGGATTGCGCAGCGGCGCGCCCATCTCACCCAGCTCGATCTCGAACACGTCGCCCGGCTGGGCGCGGATGCCGTCGGCGAAACTGAGCGTGGCGGTGCCGAAGAAATGCAGGTGTACGTCGCCCGGGCGACGGTGCGCCGGATACTTGAAGTGGTGGTACTCCAGGTTCTGCAGCGAGTGGCACATGTTGGCCTCGCCGGTCAGGAACGGCTTCTCCCACACCACCTGCCCGCCACGCAGCAGGCGGCTGGCGCCGCGCAGGTCGCGCGGCAGCGCGCCGGTGCGCAGTTCCGGGCCGATCGCGCAGGGGCGCAGCTTGGAGTGGGCCAGGTACAGGTAGTTCTGGCGCTCGGTGACGTGGTCGGAGAACTCGTTGCCCAGCGCGAAGCCGAGCCGGAACGGAGTGCCATCGGGACCGATCACGTACAGCCCGACCAGCTCCGGCTCCTCGCCGCCGTCCAGCGCGAAGTCCGGGGACGGCAGCGGCGCGCCGGGGGCGACGAGCACCTGGCCGTCGCCCTTGTAGAACCACTCCGGCTGCGCGCCGACGCGGCCCGGCTCGGGAATGCCGCCTTCCAGTCCCCACTGGAACATGCGCATCGAGTCGGTCAGCGCGCCGGCATCGGCCTGCTGCTGCAGGTTCTTGTGCATCGCATCGCGGGCGGCGGCGCTGCCCAGGTGGGTCAGCCCGGTCCCGGTGACCAGGCAGTGCGCCGGGTCCGGGTGGTGCAGCGGCGCCAGCACGCGGCCTTCGGCCAGCAGCGCGGCGTACCCGAGCTGGCGGGTGCCGGGCGCGGCCGTGGCGGTCGCCTCCAGGCCGGTACCCACGGCCAGGGCGCGCTGCGCGAGCTCCCACGTGCCGGACACGCCCTCCAGCACCCGCACGTGGCTGCCGGAGGCATCCACCACGCCGACCGCAGTCGTTCCGGAGTCGTCCACCAGCTGGATCAGTCGCATCGTCGGGCCCGTGTCGCAGTGGTCGGCGGCACCGCCCTGCGCGGTACGGCTCGCTTCATCGCATTCTGGCCCAGCCGATGCATATACAGCCAATCCAATTTGCGGCATAACTTATACGGAAAACCATATCGACGGATCGAGCCTTGGCCCAGCCCATTCCCTGGTACGTACGCGCCCGCCTCAAGACCCGGCAGCTGATGCTGCTGATCGCCATCGACGAACAGGGCAACATCCACCGCGCCGCCGAAACCCTGGCGATGTCCCAGCCGGCGGCCTCCAAGCTGCTGAAGGACCTGGAGGACATGCTCGGCGTGCCGCTGTTCGAGCGCCTGCCGCGCGGCATGCGCCCGACCTGGTACGGCGAGACCATGATCCGCCATGCGCGCATCGCCCTGGCCAGCCTCGGCGAGGCCGGCGCGGAGATCGAGGCGCTGCGCGGCGGCTGGTCCGGCAGCGTGGCCATCGGCGCGATCGCCGGGCCGGCGATGAGCCTGCTGCCGGCGACCCTGGCGCGCATCACCCGCGAGTTCCCCGACCTGCGCGTGTCGCTGCTGGTGGAGAGCAGCGACGTGCT
>JBQGEI010000266.1:0-3063 GCA_052039535.1 Pseudoxanthomonas sp. | reverse complement strand
CCGGCGCCGGCTCGGCCTCGGGCGTCTGGGCCGCATAGCCACCGCCGCCGACCTTGCGCACCTCGTGGCGCTGGTTCGGCGGCGGCTGGTCGGAGGAATGGGTGACGCCGTGGGCGTCCTTCCACTTGTAGACGGTGGTGGCCATGGCGCCGCCGCTGGCCAGGGCAGTGGCCACGAACAGCAGGCAGGTCCGGGACAGCAGGCGCATCGGGCGGCTCCAGGCAGGCGAGGAGCCGATTGCAGCACCCGGCGGCGGGCATGGCAAGGGAGGCGGTTCGCAGCCGGGCGGCGGCCCCGTACACTGGCGCCATGGACCTTGATCGCCCGCCGCCGCGCTCCCGCGGCATCTACCTGCTGCCCAACCTGTTCACCACCTGCGGCCTGTTCGCCGGCTTCTACGCGATCATCGCCGCGGCCAACGGCCAGTTCACCGCCGCGGCGATCGCCGTGTTCGTGGCCGCCATCGCCGACGGCATCGATGGCCGCGTCGCGCGCCTGACCGGCACCAGCAGCGCGTTCGGCGTGCAGTACGACTCGCTGGCCGACCTGGTGAGCTTCGGCCTGGCCCCGGCGCTGGTGATGTACCACTGGTCCCTGTCGGCGCTGAAGTTCGACGGCAGCGTGGCCGGACGCGTGGGCTGGGCCATCGCCTTCCTCTACGCGGCCTGCGCGGCACTGCGCCTGGCCCGGTTCAATACCCAGGTCGGCGTGGTCGACAAGCGCTTCTTCATCGGCCTGGCCAGTCCGGCCGCGGCGGGCCTGATGATGGCCTTCGTCTGGGCCTTCGCCGATGGCCAGCTGGGCTGGAGCGGCGAGGAGCTGCGTTTCGTCGCGCTGGGCGTGACCCTGTGCGCAGCCCTGCTGATGGTCAGCCAGGTGCGCTACTGGAGCTTCAAGGGCAGTGGCGAAGGTGGCGCGCGGGCGGACCGTGTGCCCTTCACCGTGTTGCTGGTGGTGCCGGTGGTGATCGCCATCCTGGTGATCGACCTGCCGCGCGCGCTGCTGGCGGTGGGTGTGCTGTACGCGCTGTCCGGCCCGCTGATGTGGGCATGGCTGCGCCTGCGGCGCGCGCGGGAAGCGGGGTGAACGGCGTGACCGGCGACGGGTCGCCCTGGAGCCTGCGGCAGCGCTACCTGCTGCAGGCGCTGGGCCACGTCGTGCCCCGCCTGGCCGGCGACGAGGACCTCGCCCCGGTCGCGGACACGTCTCCGGCCCCCGCAGCGCCGGCCACGCGCGCCGCCACGACGCCCGGGCGCGACGACGCCCCGGTCGCGCCGGTCGCGCCCCGCCGGCGCGCGCCGGTGGAGCCGGCGCCACCGCAATCGCCGGCGGCACCGGAGCCTGTCGCGCGCCATGGCGCCATGCGTCGCCCGGCCGCGCTGCCGGACCGGCTGCAGCTGGCGGTGCTGCGCGCCTCGGGGCTGGCTCCGTCCGATCCGCGGCTGCAGGCACTGCTGGCCGAGTGGCCCTCGTCGCGCCTGCATGGCAATGCGGACGCCAAGCGCGCGCTGTGGCCGCTGCTGCGCGCCCTGCGGAGGCCCGAGTGAGCGTGGCCGCCTATCGCGAGGCCGCGCGTCCGGCATGGCGGCTGCGCAGCATGCGCGAGGGCGACCTGGACGCGGTGATGGCCATCGAGCGGCGGGCATACCCGTTCCCCTGGAGCCGCGGGATCTTCCGCGACTGCCTGCTGGCGGGCTATCCCGCGCTGCTGGCGCTGCAGGACGACCTCCCGGCCGGCTACGGGGTCATGAGCATCGCCGCCGACGAGGCGCACGTGCTGAACCTCTGCACGGCACCGGAACGGCAGTCGCGCGGGCTCGGACGCCACCTGCTGCGCGCCCTGCTGCGGGCGGCCCGCGACCGTGGGGCGCACAGAGTGTTCCTCGAGGTCAGGCCGTCCAATCCTCCTGCCATCGCGCTCTACCAGAGCGAGGGTTTCAACGAGATCGGCCGGCGCCCGCGCTACTATCCGGCCGCCAGTGGCCGCGAGGATGCGCTGGTGATGGCGATGGAGCTGGTGTCCGGCGACATCGAGCGGATGCCGCCGCTGTAGCGCGGCGCGCAACAACAGCAACAACGAGGCGACGGTGCCGGTGCGCAGGGCCGGCACGCGCGTGCCGCGTCATCGGGCGTGGGGTGTAGCCCGGACAAGCCGGACGCATCCGGGGCCGGCCGGATTGACGATACGACCCGGCCGGCGGTCGCGCGGATCAGAGCTGCCCGCGCTGCCCGGTCAGGGCGGCGAGCTTGGTGGTCCAGTCGGCCAGGCGCTGGCGCTCCTGTTCGACCACCGCAGGCGGCACCTTGTCGCTGAACCTGGCGAGCTTGGCCTCGCTCTTGTCCTTCTCGCTGGCGATGCGCGCGATCTCCTTGTCCAGGCGCGCGCGCTCGGCGTCGAGGTCGACCAGGCCCTCCAGCGGGACCAGCAGCCTCAGCTCGCCGACCACGGCCGCGGCGGCGGCCGGGGCGGTGGCGCCGTCCAGCCATTGGACCGACTCCAGGCGCAGGAGGAAGCGCAGCTGCGATTCGAAGCGGGCCACGCGGGCGCGGTCGGCGTCGACGCCGTCGGCCAGCAGCAGGCGCACCGGCTTGCCCGGCGACACGCCCAGCTCGCTGCGCACCCGGCGCAGGCCGGAGACCATCGCCTTGAGCCATTCGATGTCCGCTTCGGCGGCGGCGTAGTCCTGGACAGCGAAGTCCTCGTTGCGCGGATACCGGCGCAGCGACACGGTGGCCTCGTCGATGCCCAGGCGCGGGGCGACCTGGCGCCACAGTTCCTCGGTCACGAACGGCACCAGCGGGTGCAGCAGGCGCAGCAGCGACTCGAGCACGTACAGCAGGGTGTGGCGGGTGCTGGCCGCGGCGGCGGGGTCATCGCCGTTGAGCGCGGGCTTGGCGAGCTCCACGAACCAGTCGCAGAACTCGTTCCAGGCGAACTCGTACAGCGCCTGGGCCAGCAGGTCGAAGCGGTACGCCGCGAACTGGACGCGGGCCTCGGCGGTAACCGCGGCCAGGCGCGCCAGGATCCACTTCTCGGCATCGGTCACCGGCGCCGGCGCGCCG
>JBQGEI010000265.1:0-4318 GCA_052039535.1 Pseudoxanthomonas sp. | reverse complement strand
CCGGCCCGAGGGCGATGGCGCAGGCGCAGTGGCGCCAGGAGCACGACCGCGGTGGCCGCATGCTGCAGCAGCTGCAGGAACGGCAATGGGTGCAGTTGCTGCGTCGCCAGGTGCCGGCGCCGGACGTGCGCCTGGGTGACTTCGCCCAGCACGTGATCGCGCCGCTGTCCGGGGAAAGACGCGCGGTGCTGGCCTCGGACAGCGGCTTCTGCCTGGGCCACTCGGGCGTGGAGGCGGAGCTGGCCGAAGCCCTCGGCGCCGCGGCGGCCGACTACTCGGCGTTCGCCGCACGCCAGGCGCGGCGCGGCTGGGCAGGCGCGCAGCGCGTAGCCTTCCACGACGACCCGGACATGCTGCTGCCGACGTGGTCGTTCATCCCGCTGTGGATCGACGGCAGCGGCTACTGGCTGGTGCTGGCCGGCGAGCCGCTGCTCAACAACCTGGCGATGGTCGAGCTGGTCTGGAGCATCCGGCTGGCCGGGGCGCGCTTCGCCGCGCCACTGTGAGCGGCCGCTGCCCGGCTCAGGGCAGCAGCTGGATCCTGATCGCCGCGGCCGCTTCGCGCGCCACCGCGCGCGCCTGTTCGATGTCCTCGCCGCGTGCCAGGGTCACGCCGACCCGGCGCTGGCCTTCCACCCGCGGCTTGCCGAACAGGCGCAGCGCCGTATCCGGCGCGGCCAGGGCCGCATCGATGCCCGAGAACACCGGCACGCCGTGCCCGGCGGCCAGCAGCGCGCAGGACGCGCTGGGCCCGTGCTGGCGGATCAACGGCACCGGCAGGCCGAGGATGGCGCGCGCGTGCAGCGCGAACTGCGACAGGTCCTGCGAGGCCAGGGTGACCAGGCCGGTGTCGTGGGGGCGCGGGGAGACTTCCGAGAACCACACCTGGTCGCCCTTGACGAACAGCTCCACGCCGAACACGCCCCAGCCGCCGAGGTCGTCGGTGATGGTGCGGGCGATCTGTCGTGCGCGCTCCAGCGCCGCGGCCGACATCGGCTGCGGTTGCCAGCTCTCGCGGTAGTCGCCGTCACGCTGCAGGTGGCCGACAGGCGCGCAGAAGTCGGTGCCACCGGCATGGCGCACGGTCAACAGCGTGATCTCGTAGTCGAAGTCGACAAAGCCCTCGACGATGCAGCGGCCGGCCCCGGCGCGGCCGCCGGTCTGCGCGTACTCCCACGCCGCCTCCACCTGCGAACGGTCGCGCACCGTGCTCTGGCCCTTGCCCGAGGAAGACATCACCGGCTTGACCACGCACGGCAGGCCGATCGCCCCCACCGCAGCGCGGTATTCCTCGACCGTGTCGACGAAGCGGTACGGCGAGGTCGGCAGGCCCAGGGCCTCGGCCGCCAGGCGACGGATGCCTTCGCGGTCCATGGTCAGGCGCGCCGCGCGGGCGGTCGGCACCACCTTCTGCCCGTGCTCGCTTTCCAGCTGAACCAGGGTCTCGGTATGGATCGCCTCGATCTCCGGCACCACCAGGTCCGGCTTCTCCTTCGCGATCAGCTCGCGCAGGGCGAAGGTGTCGAGCATGTCCAGCACGTGGCTGCGGTGGGCCACCTGCATCGCCGGCGCGTCGGCATAGCGGTCGGCGGCGATCACTTCGGCGCCCAGCCGCTGCAGCTCGATCGCCACCTCCTTGCCCAGTTCGCCGGAGCCCAGCAGCAGGACCCGGGTGGCATGCGGCGTCAGGGGAGTTCCAATGCGGACCATGGCGTTTCCTGCGGCATCGTGGGGGCGCCAGTGTAGCGGCCGCCATCGCCGATGGCCGGAGGCGGTGCGCGGACGCCAGGCGGCCGTGCCGCTTCGCGCAGCCCGCGCCGTTGCGCACGCCTGCAGGGACCGGAAGCCGGCCGGCCCACCGGGGCGCCTGACGGGTCTGAAGGTCCCGCCAAATGCGCCGCCGGCCGGCACGCCACGCCGTACACGCCGTGGGGGCACCGGGTGCCCGGGTGCCCACCTTCGGATGGGCACTTGACGACTGATATCTTTCTGATATCAGATAAGGGCGTCACCTGGAGAGATCCCATGAAAGAGCGCGCGATCGGTTCACTGCCCGGCATTTCCGTCCTGCTCACCGCCATCGTGCTGTCGCTGCTGACCGCGTGGCTGTTCTTCACCGGAGTGGCCGCGGGCGACGGCGGGAGCAGCCTGCCGCGACTGGCCGGCGCGGCGCTGTCCTTGGCCGTGGCGCTGGTGCTGTTCACCGGCCTGTACTCCGTCCAGCCCAACCAGGCCGCGGTGCTGAGCCTGTTCGGCAAGTACGTGGGCACGGTCAAGGAAGCGGGCCTGCGCTGGAACAACCCCTTCTATTCCAAGCGCAAGGTCAGCCAGCGCGTGCGCAACTTCGAGAGCGGCAAGCTCAAGGTCAACGAGCTGGACGGCAGCCCGATCGAGATCGCCGCGGTGATCGTGTGGCAGGTGGTCGACGCCTCCGAGGCGGTGTTCAACGTCGACGACTACGAGAGCTTCGTCCACATCCAGTCCGAGGCGGCGCTGCGGGCGATGGCCTCCAGCTATCCCTACGACCAGCACGACGAGGGCCAGATCGCGCTGCGCAGCCACCCGCAGGAGATCTCCGAGCACCTGCAGGCGCAGATCGCCGAGCGCCTGGGCACCGCCGGCGTGGAAGTGATCGAGGCGCGCATCAGCCACCTGGCCTACGCCCCGGAGATCGCCCAGGCGATGCTGCAGCGCCAGCAGGCCAACGCGGTGATCGCCGCGCGCACGCGGATCGTGGCCGGCGCGGTCGGCATGGTCGAGATGGCACTGGCGGAGTTGCAGAAGAACGGCGTGGTGCAGCTGGACGAGGAGCGCAAGGCGCAGATGGTCAGCAACCTGCTGGTCGTGTTGTGCGGCGACCGCGGCACCCAGCCGATCGTCAACGCCGGCTCGCTGTACTGAGGTGCGTGCATGAATGTCCTCGCTTCCCTGGTCCTGGCCGTCACCGGACTGCCCGCCCTGGGCGTGGCCGCCTGGTATGCCCGGTTCGACCATGACCTGGCCCGCGCCCTGGCCTTGCGCTGGGCGCTGATCGGGTTGTCGATCCTGTGCGGTGCCATCGGCCTGTACTTCGCCGGGGACAACCGCACGGCCGGCACCGCGGTGGTGGTGGCGATGGTCGTGGCGGTCAACGTGCTGGTGGTTTCGCTGGTGCTGAAGATGCGCCGGGGGAGCCGGGACTGATGGCCGAGCGCAAGGCCTATCCGCTGCGAATCAGCGCCGACGTCCTGGCGGCGGCGCAGCGGTGGGCCGACGACGAGCTGCGCAGCCTCAACGCCCAGATCGAATACGTGTTGCGCGACGCGCTGCGCAAGGCCGGTCGGCTGCCGCGCCCCGGCGAGGAAGACGAGGAGGAACCGCAATGAGCAATCGTTGGCAGTACCAGGTGGTGGAGGTGAAGCTCGGGATGATGGGCGGCCTCAAGCGCGATGACCTGCAGGAGATGCTCGCCCGCCAGGGCCAGCAGGGCTGGGAGCTGGTGCAGATCGTCTCGCCCGGTCCGATGCAGGCGATGGCCGCCGTGTTCAAGCGGCCCGCCTGAGCGTCCGTCCGTTGCCACACGCCACGTATTCCCCTGCTGGAGATCGACCCATGGACCACACCGGCGATCCGCGTCTGCAGCTCGTGCCCCCGGGCGAGCGCGCCGCGTGGTGGCTGGCGCTGCTGGTGGGTGTGCTGCCCCTGCTGGTTGCCGTCGTCGCCGTCGCTGCGCAGGCCGCCACGCACGACGGCATGCGCCGGGCGGACATGGTCGCCCTGGCGATCGCGCTGCCGGCATGTACCGGGCTGTGGCTGGTGCTGCGCCGGTCGATGCGGCGCGCCGCGGTGGTGGCATCCGCACAGGCGCTGGAGGTCCGCTCCTCGTTCTACCGCTGTCGCGTCGCGCTGCATGAACTGGACCTGGTGCACTCGCGGGTGGTCAGCCTGGACGAACACCCGGAACTGCGGCCACTGCTCAAGACCAACGGTTTCTCGCTGCCCGGCTTCCGCAGCGGCTGGTTCCGGCTGCGCAACCGGCGGCGCGGCTTCGTGGCGATGGCCGACGGTCCGCGCGTGCTGTGGCTGACCGGCAATGCTCACGACCTGCTGCTGCAGGTGCGCGACCCGGCCTCCCTGCTCGCCCGGCTGCGCGAGCTGGCGACCCCCGGCGCCGGCGCCTAAGCTGTGCCCATGCACTTGCCCCCGCATCCGCTGCACACCCGCCTGCTCAACACCACCGAGATCGAACTGTGGCCCGCCAGCGTGCTGCGCGCGCGCGGCAATGCCGATGCGCGCGCCATCGCCCGCGCCCATACCGTGCTGCGGCGCAAGCGCGACG
>JBQGEI010000264.1:0-1992 GCA_052039535.1 Pseudoxanthomonas sp. | reverse complement strand
GCCGCGCACCTGAACACGGTCCCGTGCACGCGTCCCCAACGGGTTGCGCGCGTAGGCTCGCGGACAGGCGCCACCGGCAGGCCGGAGTCGCACGGCCACCGCACGCCAGCGTCGGGGCCGGCGTCGATCCAGCGCATCGCCCCCGCCCGTCCTGCGCCGTCCTTCGGCCGCGCGCCGGAGCCCGCCCTGCGTGACACGCTGGAGGACCCCCGATGCAGATCCCGGCTTCCCACCGCGCCCTGGCGCTCTCCACCCTGGCCATGTTCGGCGCCGCCGCCAGCCCGCCGTCGGCCGGTCAGGAGGCGGGCCATGGCACGCCACTGACCGCCGCCCAGTCCGACCCACGCACGATGGGCTGGATGGAAGGGTCGCCGCCACCGCCTGACAGGCGCATCACCCAGCCGGACAGCGTGTATTTCAGCTTCCCGAAGCTGCGCTGGTCGGTCTGCCACATCCGCCAGCTGCTGCCCACGGTGGAGATCAGCCGCGGCCTGGGCGCCCCGGTGCCGCTGGCCTACGCCCCGCAGGCCGAGCGCGCGCGCATGGCGCGGGAGATCGACGCCCTGCGGTTCACCCCGCTGGACGGGCGTGCGCCGATGAGCTGGGAGCAGTCGCTGGCGGCGAACTACACCGACGGGCTGCTGGTGCTGCACCGCGGGCAGGTGGTCTACGAGCGCTATTCCGGCTGCCTGGCCGAGGATGGCCAGCACGCGGCGATGTCCATGACCAAGTCGCTGACCGGCCTGCTGGCGCAGGTCCTGGTGGACGAAGGCACCCTGGACGAGGATGCGCGCGTGGGCGACCTGGTCCCGGAGGTGGCCGGCAGTGCCTTCGCCGATGCCAGCGTGCGCCAGGTGATGGACATGACCACCGGGCTGCGCTACTCGGAGGACTATAGCGACCCGCAGGCGGACGTGTGGACCTACTCGGCCGCGGCCAGCCCTCTGCCCAAGCCGGCCGGTTACCGCGGCCCGGAGGGTTACTTCGAATACCTCGCGCAGGTGCAGCCGGAAGGCCGCCATGGCGAAGGATTCCACTACAAGACGGTCAACGCCGACATGGTCGGCTGGCTGGTCGCGCGCGCCGCGGGCAAGCCGGTCAACGAACTGGCCTCCGAGCGCCTGTGGCGGCCGATGGGCGCCGAGCAGTCCGCCTACATGACCGTCGACGGCATCGGCACCCCGTTCGCCGGCGGCGGCCTCAGCGCGGGGCTGCGCGACATGGGCCGCCTCGGCCTGCTGCTGCTGGGCGAGGGCCGGCTCGATGGCCGCCAGCTGATCCCCGCCGCCACCGTGCGCCACCTCCGCACCGGCGGCGACCCGGCCCTGTTCGGCACCGCCTACCCGGCGCTGGCCGGCGGCCGCTATACCAGCCTGTGGTGGGTGTATCCGGGCGACCACGAGGTGGTGGCGGCGCGTGGCGTGCACGGGCAGACGCTGTACGTGGACTTCACCGCGCAGATGGTGATCGTGCGCTTCGCCTCGTTCCCGCGTGCGGAGAACACCCTGATCGACCCGACCTCGCTGCCGGCCTTCCAGGCGCTGGCGCGCTACCTGCAGCAGCGCTGAGGCGGCCGTGGCCGGGAAGCCATCGGCCTTCGTGCTCTCGGGGGCGTGCGCGGAAGGAATCCTGCCCGACGGAATCCATCCGCGCGGTTGCCGATCGCAGCGCATGGGGTTGGCCCAGACTCCCGGGCCTTTGGCGGGAGCAGTGTGTCGTGCCGCAGCGCGCTGCAGTGAGGGGCCAGGGTTGTGCCGCGCCCGCATGCGGCGCAATGGTCCAGCTGCTGCCGCCCGCCTTGCAACCAGCGTCCGCCGCGCCAGCCCCGCTCAGCGCCCGGTGTCGACCCGGTAGCGGAACACGTATTCAGGGCCCGGATACCGGCGGCAGCTCCGGCGCGTCCAGCCCCGCGAACGGATCGTCCCAGGCCTGAAGCGCCTCGATCCGCGCATACCAGGCGCGCAGCGCCGGGTAGTCCTCCAGCGGCAGGCC
>JBQGEI010000263.1:0-4984 GCA_052039535.1 Pseudoxanthomonas sp. | reverse complement strand
CGTCATGGGCCAGGATGCGGCCCAGCAGGTACTCGTCCGGCACGGCCAGGGCGGTGATGCCCGACTGCTCCAGCTGGCGCACGTGGCGCGCGGTGATGCGCTTGCCGGCCTCGACGATCACCTTCTCGCCGTCGGACAGGTCGAAGCCGAGGGTCTCACCGCGCAGGCGCTCGGGCACCAGCTCCAGCTGCACGCCCTCGCTCGGGTCGATGTGGAAAGTGTTGATCTCGAAGAACGCGCGCAGCATCTCTTCGTTGTTGTAGCCCAGCGCACGCAGCAGGATCGTCACCGGCAGCTTGCGGCGACGGTCGATGCGGGTGTACAGCGCATCCTTCGGGTCGAACTCGAAGTCCAGCCAGGAACCGCGGTAGGGGATGATGCGGGCGCTGTACAGCAGCTTGCCCGAGCTGTGGGTCTTGCCGCGGTCGTGGTCGAAGAACACGCCCGGCGAACGGTGCAGCTGCGAGACGATGACGCGCTCGGTGCCGTTCACGATGAACGTGCCGTGCTCGGTCATCAGCGGGATCTCGCCGAGGTAGACCTCCTGCTCCTTGACGTACTTGATCGCCTTGGTCGAGGACTCGCGGTCGTAGATGACCAGGCGCACGGTCACGCGCAGCGGGGCGCCGTAGCTCAGGCCGCGGTTGCGGCACTCGCGCTCGTCGAACACCGGCTCGCCGAGCTTGTAGCCGACGTACTCCAGCGCGGCATTGCCGCTGTAGCTGGCGATCGGGAACACCGACTTGAGGGCCGCGTGCAGGCCGGTGTCGCGGCGCTTGGCGGGGTCAAGGTCGGCCTGCAGGAACTCGCGGTACGAGTCGACCTGGATGGCCAGCAGGAACGGCACCTCGAGGATCGAGCGCTGCTTGCCGAAATCCTTGCGGATGCGCTTCTTCTCGGTGAACGAATAAGTCGTCATGGGTGTACCACCTTTGGCAGTGCGGGCCGCGCGCCGCGCGGACCGGGGGAACATGAAGCTGTCAGTCGGTAGTCGCTGGTATTGCCGGCACCAGCACGCCATCTCCCGCTACTTCCGACTACCAGCTCCCCTGTGCGGAACTGGGTTTTCCGGGTACTGCTGGCCCCTTCGCGGGGCCCTTCCGGAACACGAGGCTCCGGAACGACCAAAGGCCGGGGGCTTTCGCCCCCAGCCTTGGCGCATCACCGAGCGAACCGGCGATGCAAGATGCCGCTTACTTGAGCTCGACGGTGGCGCCGGCGGCTTCCAGGTCCTTCTTGAACTTCTCGGCCTCGTCCTTGGACACGCCTTCCTTGACGTCCTTCGGCGCGCCTTCGACCAGGTCCTTGGCTTCCTTCAGGCCCAGGCCGGTGATGGCACGGACGGCCTTGATGACCTCGACCTTCTTCTCGCCGGCGGCCTTCAGCACGACGGTGAACTCGGTCTGCTCCTCGACGACCGCGGCCGGGCCGGCGGCGGCAGCCACGGCGACCGGGGCGGCGGCGGAGACGCCGAACTTCTCTTCGATGGCCTTGACCAGCTCCATCACTTCCATCAGGGTCTTGCCGGCAATGGCTTCGACGATCTGCTCGTTGGAAAGGGACATTGTGATTACCTTCTGAATGTTTTCTGGAAAGGGATTCGGAATCGTCGATGACGCTTACGCGGACTCGGCGGCGGCCTCGGCCGGCGCGGCTTCCTCGCCACCACCCTGCTTCTCGCCCACGGCCTTGACGGCGCGGGCGAACATGGTGACCGGCTCGGCAAGGGCGCGGGCAACCATGGCCAGGGCCTGCTCGAGGGTCGGCAGCGACGCCAGGACCTCGACATGGCTGGCCGGGTACAGCTGGCCGCCCACGGCGACCACCTTCGGCTTGAGCTTGTCGTTGGTCTTGGCGAACTCCTTGATCAGGCGACCGGCGGCGCCGGGCTCCTCGGTCGAGAACGCATAAAGCAGCGGACCCACGAGCGCATCCTTGGTGCACTCGAACTCCGTGCCTTCGACGGCGCGCGCAGCCAGCGTGTTCTTGACAACCTTCAGGAACACGCCGTTCTCGCGGGCCTTCTTGCGCATCGCGGTCAACTGCTCGACCGTGGTGCCAGCGTACTCGGCGGCGATCAGGGAGTGCGCGCTGGCGGCGACGTCGGCCAGTTCGGCGACGACTTCCTTCTTCTGGGACAGATTGAGAGCCATAACACTCCTCCGTATGAACTCCGCTCGCGGCTCCTGCCGCTTGCGGTCCTGGGCGGCGCCCTTCCGTGCGCGCCGGGGATGCCGGGGCATCCCGGTGCTGGCCTTTCTGACCCGTACGTCCGAGGACTCGGTCGTGCCGGGAAAACTTCCAGAAGGCGGCACCATCTACGCAGGCCGGGATCCTCGCGGATTCCGATTAAGCGACCCCGCTGCACCGACGGCGATTCCCTGCCATAGCGAGCATCCATGCCCGTCGTCGATGTGCGCCGACCGCACCTGCGGTCTTTGACGGCTGTCGGCCCATGCAGGCGCCGACTGCCCTCAAAACCGCCCCGCGCCTTGCGGCCACGGAGCGGGTGAAACGATTACTTCAGGGACAGCGACGACTGGTCGACGGTCACGCCGGGGCCCATGGTCGAGCTCAGCGAGATCTTCTGCAGGTACTGGCCCTTGGAGGTCGCGGGCTTGGCCTTGATCAGGTCCAGCAGCAGCGCCTGCAGGTTCGACTTCAGCGCGTCATCGCCGAAATCGGCCTTGCCGATGGTCGCGTGGATGATGCCGGCCTTGTCGGTGCGGTAGCGGACCTGGCCCGACTTGGCGTTCTTGACCGCCTCGGCCGGGTTCGGCGACACGGTGCCGACCTTCGGGTTCGGCATCAGGCCGCGCGGGCCCAGCACCTGGCCCAGCTTGCCGACCACGCGCATGGCATCCGGGGTGGCGATGACAACGTCGTAGTTCAGGTCGCCGGCCAGCATCTTCTCGGCCAGGTCGTCCATGCCGACGGCCTCGGCGCCCGCGGCCACGGCCTCGTCGGCCTTGGCACCGGCCGGGGCGAACACGGCCACGCGCACGCTCTTGCCGGTACCAGCCGGCAGCACGGTCGAGCCGCGCACCTGCTGGTCGGACTTCTTGGCATCCACACCAAGACGGACGGCCACGTCGACGGACTCGACGAACTTGGCCTTGGTGAAACCCTTGATGATCTTCAGCGCCTCATCGACCGCGTAAGCCTTGCCCGGCTCCACAGCTGCCTTGATCGCCTTCTGTCGCTTGTTCAGTGCCATGTGCTCAGCCCTCCACCACCAGACCCATCGACCGGGCGGAGCCCGAGATCGTGCGAACCGCCGCTTCCAGATCGGCCGCGGTCAGATCGGGCTCCTTCGCCTTGGCGATTTCCTCGACCTGCGCGCGGGTGACCTTGCCCACCTTGTCGGTGTTCGGGCGCTTGGAACCGGACGTGATGCCGGCAGCCTTCTTCAGCAGGATGGTCGCCGGCGGCGTCTTGGTGATGAAGGTGAAGGTACGGTCCGAGTACGCGGTGATGACCACCGGAATCGGCAGGCCCGGCTCGAGCTTCTGCGTGGCGGCATTGAACGCCTTGCAGAACTCCATGATGTTCAGGCCACGCTGACCCAGCGCGGGACCGACCGGCGGCGAGGGGTTGGCCTGACCGGCCTTCACCTGCAGCTTGATGTAACCGACGACTTTCTTTGCCATTTCTCTTCTCTCCGGGTGCTAGCGCCTGCGGACAGGCTCCCCATCGTTCCGGGAAAATCACGCGTCCCGGCATCGCGTTGGAAGTTTTCCCCGATCGTGCGAAAGGCCGCCTCGGCGGCGGCCATCGGGGTTGCCCGGCTGTCCGGGCAGGAAGCCGCGCAGTATATCAGGTCCGGTGGCCCCGTGCGGGGCCGCCCGCTCAGGCCTTCTCGACCTGGCCGAACTCCAGCTCCACCGGGGTGGAGCGGCCGAAGATGAGCACGGCCACGCGCAGGCGGCTCTTCTCGTAGTTGACTTCCTCGACCACGCCGTTGAAGTCGTTGAACGGGCCGTCGGTGACGCGGACCATCTGGCCCGGCTCGAACAGGACCTTCGGGCGCGGCTTCTCCACCCCGTCCTGGACGCGCTGCAGGATCGCATCGGCCTCGTCGTCGCGGATAGGCAGCGGGCGGTCGGCGGTGCCGCCGATGAAGCCCATCACCTTCGAGGTCTCCTTGACCAGGTGCCAGCTCTCGCTGTCGATGCGCGGGATGCCGTTGTCGTCGGTGGTCTCGATCTGGACCAGGACGTAACCCGGGAAGAACTTGCGCTCGGAACGGCGCTTCTGGCCGGAGCGCATCTCCACCACTTCCTCGGTCGGGACCAGGACGTCGCCGAAGCGCTCCTCCATGCCGTGCATGACGATGCGGTCGCGCAGGGCCTGGGCGACGGACTTCTCGAAGCCGGAATAGGCGTGGACCACGTACCAACGCTTCACTTGGACATTCTCCTCAGCGGCCGAAGTTCAGGAACAGCTCGATCGCCCACTTGACGAAGAAATCGAAGCCAGCAAGGATCAGGCTCAGGACCACCACCACGGCAACCACCACCCAGGTCATCCGGGTGGCTTCCTGGCGGGTCGGCCACACCACCTTGCGCAGCTCGAACCGCGACTCGGCGAGAAACTCGCGCAGGTCACGACCCTTGCTGCTGAGCATGAACACGACGGTGCCGCCGGCCAGGCCGGCCACCACGGCCAGGCCACGGATCTGCGGCGCCCACTGGCCCAGCTGGGCCGAACGGGCCGCGTCGCCGAACCAGAACCATACGAACAGCCCGCCGAGCACCAGCAGCGCCGCAAGCGCGTACTTGACCATGTCGCCGCCGCTGGTGGCGGTCTGTGCCGGATCAATCTTGCTGTTCAAGTCGCTGTCGCTCTCTTGACTGTTGCGGCGCGACGGCCGTTGAGGCGCCGCGGCGCTGGGAAGTGGCACGCCAGGAGGGACTCGAACCCCCAACCTGCGGTTTTGGAGACCGCTGCTCTGCCAATTGAGCTACTGGCGTACGCGTGAACC
>JBQGEI010000262.1:0-3071 GCA_052039535.1 Pseudoxanthomonas sp. | reverse complement strand
GGTGCCGGCGCCCGCTGCCTCCCCGACCGCTGTCGCGGTGCTCCCGCGGCAGCCGGGTGCCCCGCGCGCCCCCACGTGGCGGCTGCGCGCGGTGCCGATGCCGGCCGCGGGCGAGCGCGCCCCGCCGGTGCCTGATTCCGGTGTCGCGACGGCCCCGCCGGTGCCCTCCGGCGCCACGCCGGGGCCCTCGGTTCCGTCGCCGCTTCCGGCCGACGCGGACCGCCAGGGTGCGGCGTCCAACCCGCAGTCCGGACGCGCGGCCCCGCCTGGCCCGGCGCCGGGTTCTAGTGAGCGCCGCCCGGCGGATGCGGCGCCCGCGGGCGATCCCTGGGCCAGGGCGCTGGCCGATGACCGCTGGGGCCCGGCAGGCGATACCGGGGCGCGCAACCCCGGCCTGTTCGACGGCGACGGCCGTGCGCGCCTGCCAGGCAGCGGCGCTGGCGCGGGGCAGGGACCCGGCCGCGGCCCTGGCGAGGGCGTGGCCGAGCGCGGGGCGCCCGGCGGTGCAAACGACGCCTGGTCGCGCGAGCGTATCGACCAGTCCGGTACCTGGCTCAAGCGGCCGCCGTACGACTACGAGCCGACCAGCTTCGACCGCTACTGGATGCCCAACCAGTCACTGCTGGCCGAATGGGTGCGCAAGGGCATCCAGAACGTGGCCATTCCCATTCCCGGCAGCAACGGCAAGAAGCTCAACTGCGTGGTGTCGCTGCTGCAGCTGGGGGGTGGTTGCGGCATTTCCGACGACAACCTCAACGAGCAGCCCGCCGTGGCGCGGCCGCCGCCGGACATTCCATTCAAGCCGGAACTGCAGGAAGACAACGGCAGCGTGCGGCCCCCGGGCTAGCGGCGCCGGCGCGGGCGCACCTGCTAGAATCTGCGGCCGTTTTCACGCCGCCCGCCCGCCATGATCGAGCTCAATCCCGTCCGCCAGCGCATCGCCGACCTCACCGGTCGCGTGGTCTCGCTACGGGGGTATCTTTGACTACGACGCCAAGAAAGAGCGTCTGGAAGAAGTAAACCGCGAACTGGAACTGCCCAACGTCTGGGACGACCCGGAGCGTGCCCAGGCCCTGGGCCGTGAGCGCGCGATGCTGGACAAGACCGTCGGCGGCATCGCTTCGGTGCTGGAAGGCCTGGAAGGCTCGACCGAGCTGCTCGAACTGGCCGAGAGCGAGCAGGACGAGGACACCGCGCTGGCGGTGGTCGCCGACGTGGACCGCTTCGAAAAGCACATCGAGACGCTGGAATTCCAGCGGATGTTCTCCGGCAAGATGGATGCGTCCAACGCCTTCGTCGACATCCAGGCCGGCGCCGGCGGCACCGAGGCCCAGGACTGGGCGGAGATCCTGCTGCGCATGTACCTGCGCTGGTGCGAATCGCGTGGCTGGAAGACCGAACTGATGGAGGCCAGCGGCGGCGACGTCGCCGGCATCAAGTCCGCCACCCAGGGGGTGGAGGGCGATTTCGCCTACGGCTGGCTGAAGACTGAGACCGGCGTCCACCGCCTGGTGCGGAAGTCACCGTTCGATTCGGACAACCGTCGCCACACCAGCTTCACCTCGGTGTTCGTCTCACCCGAGGTCGACGACAACATCGACATCGAGATCAACCCGGCAGATCTGAAGACCGACGTGTACCGCTCCTCCGGTGCCGGCGGCCAGCACGTCAACAAGACCGAATCGGCGGTGCGCATCACCCATGTGCCGACCGGGATCGTGGTGGCCTGCCAGACCGGCCGCAGCCAGCACCAGAACCGCGACAACGCGATGAAGATGCTGGCCGCAAAGCTGTACGAGCTGGAGATCCAGAAGCGCAACGCCGAGCGCGACGCGGTGGAGGCCACCAAGTCCGACATCGGCTGGGGCAGCCAGATCCGCAACTACGTGCTGGACCAGAGCCGGATCAAGGACCTGCGCACCGGCATCGAGCGCAGCGACACGCAGAAGGTGCTGGACGGCGACCTGGACGAGTTCGTCGAGGCCAGCCTCAAGGCCGGCTTGCAGGTGGGCTCCAAACGGACCGACGCGGCCTGAGGCGCTGGCGGCCCGCGGGCCGCAGCACGCCGCGTCCGCGTCCGCCACTTTCCGCCGACAGGCCCGCTGCCGCAGCCAGCGCCGGGCCACCCAGAAACCACGCGCCCGCGCGCAACGTCCGGTCCACAGATGAGCCAGCCCAACGAAGCCCCCGCCACCGCGCCCGTCGACGAGAACCACCTCATCGCCGAGCGCCGCGCCAAGCTCGCCGCCCTGCGCGAGCGCGGCATCGCCTTCCCCAACGACTTCAAGCGCGCCGACTACGCCGGCGACCTGCAGGCCGAGTTCGCCGATGCCGACACCTGGACGGCCGAGGCGCTCGAAGCCCTGCCGCGTACCGTCGCCATCGCCGGCCGGCTGATGGCCAAGCGGGTGATGGGCAAGGCCAGCTTCGCCCAGGTGATGGACGAGTCCGGGCGGATCCAGCTGTTCCTGCAGGGCAATGCGCTGGGCGAGGCGTACGAGGCGTTCAAGTCCTACGACGTGGGCGACATCGTGGCGGTCGAGGGTGGGCTCACCCGCACCCGCACCGGCGAGCTGTCGGTCAGGGCCGGCGGCCTGCGCCTGCTGGTCAAGTCGTTGCGCCCGCTGCCGGACAAGTGGCATGGCCTGAGCGACGTGGAGCAGCGCTACCGCCAGCGCTACGTCGACCTGATCGTGACGCCCGAGGCGCGCGAGGTGTTCGTCAAGCGCTCCAAGATCATCCGCGCGATCCGTGCCTGGCTGGACGACCGGCGTTTCCTGGAAGTGGAAACGCCGATGATGCATTACATCCCCGGCGGCGCCACCGCCAAGCCGTTCACCACCCACCACAACGCGCTGGACCTGGAGCTGTACCTGCGCGTGGCGCCGGAGCTCTACCTCAAGCGGCTGGTGGTCGGCGGCCTCGAGCGCGTGTACGAGATCAACCGCAATTTCCGCAACGAGGGCGTGTCCACCCGGCACAACCCCGAGTTCACCATGCTCGAGCTGTACGAGGCCTATGCCACGTACCACGAGGTCATGGACCTGACCGAGAACGTGATCCGCGATACC
>JBQGEI010000261.1:0-13295 GCA_052039535.1 Pseudoxanthomonas sp. | reverse complement strand
ACCTTGCCGGGTTGA
Organism: Pseudoxanthomonas sp.; assembly: GCA_052039535.1. Lineage (GTDB taxonomy): Bacteria > Pseudomonadota > Gammaproteobacteria > Xanthomonadales > Xanthomonadaceae > Pseudoxanthomonas. The sequence continues at coordinate 13,280 of JBQGEI010000261.1, read as the reverse complement.
AGGACGAGCTGGGCGACCTGCTGTTGCAGGTGGTGTTCCACGCACAGATGGCGGCCGAGCAGGGCGCCTTCGCGTTCGACGACGTCGCCAATGCCATCAGCGACAAGATGGTGCGCCGGCACCCGCACGTGTTCGGCGACGCCAGCTTCGCCGATGCCGAGGAGCAGACCCTCAACTGGGAGGCGATCAAGCGTGCCGAGCGTGACGCCGCCGGCGAACAGGACACCTCCGCCCTGGCCGGCATTTCGCGCGGTTTGCCGGAATGGCAGCGTGCGCTGAAGCTGCAGTCGCGCGCCGCGCGCACCGGCTTCGACTGGCCCGGCCCGGAGCCGGTGCTGGGGAAGCTGCAGGAGGAGATCGCCGAGGTGCGCGCCGAGTTCGCGCGCGGCGACGTGGCTGCAAACCGCGAGCGCCTGGAAGACGAGATCGGCGACCTGCTGTTCGTGGCCGCCAATCTCGCCCGCCACGCCAAGGTCGATCCGGGCGCCGCGCTGCGCCGTGCGAACCACAAGTTCGAGCGCCGCTTCCGCGCCATGGAGGCGTTGGCCGAGGCCGCGGGCACGCCGCTGTCCACGCTCACCCTGGAGCAGCAGGAAGCGCTGTGGCAGCAGGTCAAGCGGGCCGAGCGTGGGGCCGCGGGGCCGGCGTGACCACCTTCGCGCTGTTCGTGGTTACGGCCATTGCCGAAATCCTCGGCTGCTGGCTGGTGTGGTCCTGGCTGCGCGACAAAGGCAGCGCGTGGCTGATGCTGCCGGCCGCAGTGAGCCTGGCCCTGTTCGCCTGGCTGCTGACCCTGCACCCGGTCGCCGCCGGCCGGGTGTACGCCGCCTACGGCGGGGTCTACGTCGGCACCGCGCTGGCCTGGCTGTGGGCGGTGGACGGCGTGCGTCCGACGCGTTGGGACCTGCTCGGCGTGGGCCTGTGCCTTGCCGGCATGGCGGTGATCATGTTCGCGCCCAGGCAGGCCTGAACCCGGCCGGACATCAGTGCGCCGGCGTGCCGCCACCGTCGTAGAACATCAGGAAGGCCGCGCCCACGATCAGGGCGAACGCCGCGTAGTGGTTCCACTTCAGCGGCTGGCCCAGGTACCAGGCCGAGAAGCCGGCGAACACCACCAGGGTGATGACCTCCTGGATGGTCTTGAGCTGCACCACCGAATACACGCTGCTGCCCATGCGGTTGGCCGGGACCATCAGCGAGTACTCGAAGAAGGCGATGCCCCAGCTCACCAGGATCGCCATGAACAGCGGCGCGCTCTTGTACTTGAGGTGGCCGTACCAGGCAAAGGTCATGAACACGTTGCTGGCCAGCAGCAACAGCACCGGGACGAGGTAGTTCGACAGGGACAGGGCGGGCATCGGCGGGCCGTAGCATGGGGGTGGGGCGCGCAGGATACGGCACCGCCGGCGTCCGCGAGGCCGCCGTCGCGCCGCCTCAGCAGGCCGGGCGGGCGGTGAAGCGTCGACGGTAACTGGCCGGGCTGGTACCCAGCCGCTGGCGGAAGTGGTGGCGCAGGGTGGTGGCGGTGCCGAAGCCGCTCCTGCGCGCCACCTCGTCGATCCCCGCGCCGGTCTGCTCCAGCAGCTGGCAGGCATGCTCGATCCGCGCCTGCGCCAGCCACTGCCCGGGCGAGGTGCCGGTGGCGGCCTGGAACTTCCGCAGGAAGGTCCGCTCGCTCATGTTGACCCGCGCGGCGATGGTGGCGACGGAGTGTGCCTGGTCCAGGTGCTGGCGCAGGTGATCCAGCAGCGGCGAAAGCGCGTCGCGCCGGGACGGAGCCACCGGCCGCTCAACGTACTGGGCCTGGCCGCCGTCGCGGTGTGGCGGGATGACCAGGCGCCGGGCCACGAGATTCGCCTTGGCGCCGCCGAAATCGCGCCGCACCAGGTGCAGGCACAGGTCCAGGCCTGCCGCGCTGCCGGCCGAGGTCAGCACCTGGCCGTTGTCGACATACAGCACGTCCGGATCCACCTCGACCCGCGGATGCCGTGTGCGCAGCGCGGGTGCATGGCGCCAGTGGGTCGTCGCGCGATGGCCATCGAGCAGGCCGGTGGCCGCCAGCACGAACACGCCCGAGCAGATCGACAGCAGGCGGCTGCCGCGCCGGTGGGCATGGCGCAGCGCGGCCACCAGTGGCGCCGGCACCGGTACGTCGGCCCCGCGCCAGCCGGGAATGATGATCGTGCCCGCGCGCCGCAGCAGCCGCAGGTCGCCATCGGCCTGCAGGCGGCCGCCGAACTGGCTGCGCACTGGGCGGCCGTCGACCGAGGCGGTGTGGAAGCCGTACCAGTCCGGGCCGGCCTCCGGGCGATCGAGCCCGAAGATCTCCGCCGCGCACGCGAACTCGAACATGCACAGCCCGTCGTAGAGCAGCACGGCGACCTGGCGGTTGCGCATTGGCGGGATTTGATCGGAGATCGTCATTGCCGCCAATTCTCCGCGCGGGCGCGGCTGCGCACAATGGCCGCTCCATCCAGGGAGCCGCCATGCGCAACCCCGTCACCGAAACCGCCGCCGCACCGCCCACACTGGCGCTGGAGCATTTCCGCTCGCAGTTCGCGTTCGAGACCGATTGCTGGGACGTTCGCGAGGCGCTGTCGCGCGCGCACCCCGGGTTCGTCCTGCTCGACGTGCGCGGAGCCGAGGCCTACGCACGCGGCCATGTGCCCGGCGCGATCCACCTGCCGCATCGCAAGATCATCGCTTCGGCGCTCGCGCGCTGGGCGGAGCCGACGCTGTTCGTCACCTATTGCTCCGGCCCGCACTGCAATGGCGCCGCCCGTGCCGCCGTCCGCCTGGCCGCGCTCGGCCGGCCGGTGAAGCTGATGGCCGGCGGTATCACCGGCTGGATCGACGAAGGGTTCGAGCTGGCCGCCGGCGCGGACCGGGCCTGATGCCGGCGATCATCCGCCGCGCACGGCCCGCCGACGTGGCGGCGGTGCTGGAGCTGGTCATCGAGCACGCGGCGTTCGAGCGCGCCAGCGCGGACGCCGAAGCCCACGCGCTGTCCCGGGCCATGTTCGGCGAGCCTCCCAGGCTGCTGTGCTGGGTGGCCGAACACCGCGAGGCCCTGGCGGGCTACCTGACGGCGACCTGCGAGTTCTCGACCTGGCAGGCGCGCCCGTTCCTGCACATGGACTGCCTGTACCTGCGCGCGACCGCGCGCAACCAGGGCCTGGGTGCGCGCCTGATGGAGGCTTTGTGCGACCACGCCCGCAGGGCCGGCGTGGGCCAGCTGCAATGGCAGACGCCGGAATGGAACCGGGCGGCCGCGCGCTTTTACCGCAGGCAGGGCGCGCGCGAACTGCGCAAGCGGCGTTTCCTCCTGCAAGTGCAGGCGCCACCCGCGGGGTGAGGCCGGGCCGCGCGGGCCCGGCCTGCGCTCAGGCCTGGCGCAGGGCCAGCATCGGCGGTGTGCGCAGGATCGCGCGGGTGCCCGACCATCCGGCCAGCAGGCTCAGGGCGATACCGCAGGCGCCACCGGCCAGCAGCGCCGGCCATGGCGGCGACAGCACCAGCTCGAACAGCTGGCGCGAGACCAGAACCCCGATCGCCGCGGCCGCCACCACCGCCAGCAGTGCAGCGACCAGACCCAGCGCGCCGAATTCCACCAGCACAGCGCCGCGCAACTGGCCCTGGCGCGCGCCCAGCGTGCGCAGCACGGCCGAGTCGTAGCGGCGCTCTCCGGCGGTGGCCTGCAGGGCCGCCAGCAACACCAGGACCCCGGCGGCCAGGCTGAAACCCATCACCAGCTGGACCGCCTGGGCCACCCGTTCGATCACCTCGCGCACCCGCTCCAGCAGCGCGTCGATCTCCAGCACCGACACGTTGGGGAACTGCCGCGCGATCGGTGCCAGCGCTGCGGTGCGGCCCGCGGGCAGGTGGAAGCTGGAGACCAGGTTGTACGGCGCATCGCCCACCGCCCCGGCGTTGAGCAGCACGAAGAAGTTCACCCGGAACGAGTCCCAGTCGGCCTTGCGGATGCTGGTGACGGTGAAGCTGCGTTCCTGCTCGCCCAGCAGCAGGGTGATGGTGTCGCCGATCCCGGCACCGTAGCGCCGGGCCCAGCCTTCTTCGATCGAGGCTTCGGCCGCCCCGCTGGCTTCGTCCCAGAAGCGGCCTTCCAGCAGCGTGTTCGCAGGCGGGAACGCATGCCGCCAGGAGAAGTTCACCGGGCGGTCCGCATCGTCCGGATCCTGGTCGCCACCATCTTCCCCGTTCTGCACCCGCCGCGGCGGCTGGCCGTTGATCGCCACCAGCCGTCCGGTGCCGAACGGCTGCAGGTCCGGTGCGGCCACGCCCAGGCGGCGCAGGGCCTGGTCCACCGCGCCTGCCTGGTCCTGCTGCACGTTCAGCAGGAAATGGTTGGGGGTGTCCGGCGGCAGGCGGTCCCGCCACTGGCCGAGCAGGCCCGGCCCCACCACCGCCAGCAGCAACAGCGCGCACAGCGACAGTGACAGGCCGACCAGCTGCACCACCGCCAGGCCGCGGCGCCGGGTCAGCGATGCCAGCCCCAGCCGCCACGCGCCGCGCAGCCGGGTCTGCAGGCCGCCCAGCATCCACAGCAGCAGCGCACCGGCCGCCGCGGCGACCACCGCCAGGGCGGCAAGCCCCCCCAGCACCCAGGCTGCCAGCTGCACGTCGCCGGTGGCGTGCACCGCCAGCGCGACGGTGGCCGCCAGCGCCGCGACATAGGCCAGCAGCGAGGTGGCGGGCAGGGCGGCGAAGCTGCGGTTGAGCACGCGCATCGGTGGTACCCCGCGCAGGCGCAACAGCGGCGGCAGGCCGAAGCCGAGCAGGATCAGCAGGCCGATGCCGGCACCGGCCAGCATCGGCGTGGCCTGGGGCAGCGGCAGGCGCGCCGGCACCAGGCTGCCCAGCGCCTCGACCAGCGCGACCTGGGCCAGCATGCCCAGGCCCACGCCCAGCACGCAGGCGGGGATCGCCAGCAGCACCAGCTGCAGCGCCAGCGCGGCGAGGATGTCGCGCTGGCGCGCGCCCAGGCAGCGCAGGATCGCCACCGCATCCACCCGGCGCAGGGCGAATCGGTTGGCGGCCAGCGCCGTGGCAACGCTGGCCAGCAGCACCGCCAGCAGTGCCGCCAGCGCGAGGAAACGCCCGGCACGCTCGAACGCGGTACGCAGCCCCTGCTGCGTGTCCTCCACGCCCACCAGGCGCTGGCCGCCCTGCAGGCGCGGCTCCAGCCACTGGCGCAGGTCCGCCACCGCCTGCGGCGCCCCGGCGAACATGACCCGGTACGAGGCGCGGCTGCCCGGGCCGAGCAGGCCGGCCGCGTGCACGTCGTCGTGGTGCACCAGCAGCGGCGGCGCCATCTCCATCAGTCCGCCGGAGGCATCCGGCTCGGACAGCAGAACGCCGGTGATGCGCACCTGGCCGGCGCCCAGTTCCAGGCTGTCCCCCAGGCTGATGCCCAGGCCGGCGAGCACGCGCGGGTCCGCATAGGCCTCGCCGCGCGGCGGGCCGCCGCGGTCGCTGGCCTGCAGGCCGGCCGCGTCGGCCGCCACCCGCAGGCGTCCGCGCAGCGGGTGCGCCGCGTCAACGCCCTTGACCGTGGCCATCTGGCTGGCCTCGCCGTGGAACAGGACGCTGGGGAAGGTGACCAGCCTGGCCACGGCCAGCCCGCGCCGGGCGCCCTCGTCGGCGAACTCCGCCGGCGGCTCGGCACGCGCCTGCACGCCGAGGTCGCCTCCGACGACTTCCGCCGCGCTGGCGGTGAGGGCCAGCATCACCCGGTCGACGAGCGTGCCGACCGCGGTCATCGCCGCAACGCCGAGTACCAGCGCGGCGAACACGGTCAGCAGGTCGCCGGCGAGGAATTCCCGCCGCAGTGAGCGCGCCGCATGGCGCACGACGTTCATGCGCCTTCCCCGCCGGTCTCCATCCGCTGCAGGCGGCCGCTGTCGAGGCGGAACACGTGGTGGCAGCGGCGCGCCAGCGCCAGGTCGTGGGTCACCATCACCAGCGTGGTGCCATTGCGCTGGTTGAGCTCGAACAACAGCCGGCTGACGTGCTGGCCGGTCGCCTGGTCCAGGTTGCCGGTGGGTTCGTCGGCGAACAGGATCCGCGGGCGGCCGACGAAGGCGCGCGCCAGCGCCACGCGCTGCTGTTCGCCACCGGAGAGCTGGCGCGGGTGGTGGCGCCGGCGGTGTTCCAGGCCGACCGCGGCCAGCACCTCGGCCACGCGCGCGGGATCCTCGCGGCCGGCCAGCTCCAGCGGCAGGGCGACGTTCTCCTCGGCGGTCAGCGATGGCAGCAGGTGGAAGCTCTGGAAAACGAAACCAACCTCACGCGCGCGCAGCGCAGCGCGCGCCTCCTCATCCAGGCGCTGCAGCGGCTGCCCGGCCAGGACGATGCTGCCCCGCGATGGCAGGTCCAGCCCGGCCAGAAGGCCCAGCAGGGTGGTCTTGCCCGAGCCTGACGCACCGACGATGGCGACACTGTCACCTTCAGCCACAGTGAGGTCCACGTTCCCGAGAATGTGGACCTCGCCTTCGGGGCCGGTCGCCGACTTGCCCACGCCGCGCACTTCGATGGCGGTGGCTATGCTGGAACTGGACTGGATATCGATGGGAGGCTCCGGATGCGGATGGTCGGAAAGGGATGGATCGGGCGGATGGCGCTGCTGCTGGCGGCCCTGATGGTGTCAGGTTCGCTGCTGGCCGCCGCGCCCGCCCGTGCCAAAGGTGGGGCCGGGCCGGTGCTGGTGCTGGGCGACAGCCTCAGCGCCGAGCACAACATACCGAGGGGCTCGGGCTGGGTCAGCCTGATGGAGAAGCGGCTGGCCGCGGAGGCGCCGCCGCGCGCGGTGGTCAACGCCAGCATCAGCGGCGAGACCAGTGCCGGCGCGCTCAGCCGCCTGCCCGGCCTGCTGGAGAAGCACCGGCCGGCGGTCGTGGTGATCGAACTGGGCGGCAACGATGCCCTGCGCGGGCTGGCCCCGGCGCAGCTGGCCGGCAACCTGGAACGGATGGTCTCGCTGGCGCAACAGTCTGGCGCCCGGGTCCTGCTGCTCGGGATCGACGTGCCCCCCAATTACGGCCCGGGCTATCGCCAACGGCTGCGTGCCACCTACCTCGACCTGGCGACCCGCCGGAAGGCCGCCCTCGTTCCGTTCTTCCTCGAGGGCGTGGCGCTGGCGCCGGGGATGATGCAGTCCGACGGGCTGCATCCGACCGCCGCGGCCCAGCCCCGGATCCTCGAGAACGTCTGGCCGGCCCTCCAGCCGCTGCTCTGAAGGGGCGGCCGGGCGGCGCCTTCACGCGACTTCTACCGGGCGTCCGGCATGTTTCACAAAGCTGAAAACCCCTCAACGGAGTGGCGGAGACATGCGTCAGGGCAAAGAAACCTCAGGACTGGTTCTGGTCGTCGAGGACAATCGAAACATCTCCGAGATGATCGGTGAGTATCTGGAAAGCCGGGGCTTCGAGGTCGACTATGCGGCCGACGGCCTGGACGGTTACCGGCTGGCGGCCGAGAACAGCTATGACGCCGTGGTGCTGGACCTGATGCTTCCGCGCCTGGATGGCATCGAGGTTTGCCGGCGCCTGCGCAGCGATGCGCGCAAGTCCACCCCGGTGCTGATGCTCACCGCGCGCGACACCCTGGACGACAAGCTCACCGGCCTGGGCCACGGCGCGGACGACTACCTCACCAAGCCGTTCGCGATCCAGGAGCTGGAAGCGCGCCTGCGTGCGCTGATCCGCCGCGAGCGTCGCCAGGTCGGTTCGGAAGTGCTGACCGTGGCCGACCTGGTGCTGGATCCGGTGAGCATGCGCGTCACCCGTGGCGGCACCGAGCTGCAGCTTTCCCCGATCGGCCTGAAGCTGCTGACCATCCTGATGCGCGAATCGCCCCGCGTGGTCAGCCGCCAGGAAATCGAGCGCGAGATCTGGGGCAACAGCCTGCCGGATTCGGACACCCTGCGCAGCCACCTGTACAACCTGCGCAAGGTGATCGACAAGCCGTTCGACCGCCCGCTGCTGCATACCGTGCAGAGCGCCGGCTACCGCGTGGCGGACATCGCCCAGCCGGTCACGGCCTGAGCGCAACGGAACCAGGGGATGCACCCTTTGACGGCGGCCGTCCATCCGGCCGCCTTCTTTACGCCTAGCCGGGCCAGGCCCCGGACACTCACGGAGCGGCGATGCGCGCGAACCTAAACTCGCCGCGTCCCGTGCTGATCGCGCCCATGCCCCACGGCCTGCCACGAAAAATACGTATCGCCTTCATCCTTCAGATGGTCATGGCGAGCCTGGCCATCGTCGTTGCCTTCTTCGTGGTGGGCACGCTGTTCAAGTACAGCTTTGTCCGCAGCTCCCTGCAGGAAGAGGCCAGCCATTACTGGGAACTGCAACAGGCATCGCCGTCGCAGCCCCCGCCCAACACCCATGCCCTGCGCGGTTACCTGCTGCCGCCGGGCGACAGCGTGGGGGTGTTGCCCCGCTACCTGCGAACGCTCGGCCCCGGCTTCCACGAACTCAAGCGGGAAGGCCAGATGGCGTGGGTCGACCGCCGCCCGGCGGGCACCCTCTACCTGGTGCTGCTTCGCGACCAGGCCAACCAGCTGGCGTGGTGGTTCGCCGTGCTGCCGGCCATGCTGGCGCTGTTCGCCATCTATGGTGCAACCTGGCTGACCTACAAGTCGTCCAAGCGGCTGGTGTCGCCGGTGGCCTGGCTGGCCCGCCAGGTCGCGCGCTGGGACCCCCGCCAGCCGGACGTGGCCGCGTTGGCGCCGGAGCGCCTGCCGGCGGACATGCAGGGCGAGGCGCGGCAACTGGCCGGTGCATTGCATTCGCTTGGCGAGCGGGTGGAGGCGCAGCTTGCGCGGGAGCGCAACTTCACCCGCGACGCCAGCCACGAGCTTCGCACCCCGCTGACCGTCATCCGCGTGGCCAGCGACATGGCGCTGGCCGACGAGTCGCTGGAGCCACGCCTGGCACGCAGCCTGCGCAGGATCCAGCGTGCCGGCAGGGACATGGAGGCGGTGGTCGATGCGTTCCTGATCCTGGCACGCGAGCCGGACGTGGCGCCGCAGAGCGAGATGTTCAACGTCTGCGATGTGGTCCACGAGGAGGCGGCCAAGGCGCGTCTGCTGCTGGGCGAAAAACCGGTGGATCTGGAGGTGGCCTGCGAGGCCACGCCGCGCATCTTCGCGCCCCCGCGGGTCATGCACGTGGTGCTGGGCAACCTGCTGCGCAATGCCTGCAGCTACACCGACCGGGGCGTGGTGCAGGTGACCGTTGACGCGCAATGCGTGGTGGTCCGCGACACCGGCATCGGGATGTCGCCCGAAGCCCTGGAACGCGCCTTCGAGCCGTTCTACCGGGCGCGGCCGGAGGAGCCCATGGGGACCGGCCTGGGACTTTCCATCGTGCGTCGGCTGTGCGAGCGGTTCGGCTGGAGCATCGAGCTGGAGAGCACGCTGGACAGCGGCACCGTGGCACGCGTGCGTTTCGCCGACGCCGACGGCACGCCGCGGCAGCCGGAGCACGGCCCGGCGCTGATCGGCTGAACGCCGCCGGCACGTGCCGGTCAACCATCGCGCCGATCATGCGTTAATTGGCACAACGTTCCCGATCCTGTGCCCATGAGCCCCAAGCCGCGTCCGCGTCCGAGCTACCGTCGTCCCCGCTGGCTGCCGCTTGCCGGCGGCATCCTGGTCCTGGCCCTGGCCGGTGCGGCCGCCTGGCATTGGGGCCGGGGCGGCCAGGACGCCGAGGGGGCGTGGCGGACCACGGCCATCGAACGCGGCAGCATCCGGGTGGCCATTTCCTCCACCGGCACGCTCAGCGCCATCTCCACGGTGACGGTCGGCAGCCAGATCTCCGGGCAGGTCACCGACGTTCTGGTGGACTTCAACAGCGAGGTCAGCAAGGGCGACGTGCTGGCGCGGATCGACCCCCGCACCTACGAGGTCCAGATCGAACAGGGCAACGCGCAGATCGCCAGCGCCCAGGCCAGCCTGCGCCAGGCGCGGGCGTCGCTGGCCAACGCCGAGCTGGATTACCGGCGCAAGTCGGAGCTGGGGCAGAGCCAGCTGGTGGCGCGCAGCGACGTGGACCTGGCGCGTGCGGCGCTGGACCAGGCGCGCGCGCAGGTCGCCTCGGCGGAGGCCTCGATCCGCCAGCAGACAGCGTCCACCCAGACCACCCGGGTCAACCTGGAGCGCACGGTGATCCGCTCGCCGGTCGACGGCGTGGTGCTGACGCGCACCATCGAGCCTGGCCAGACCGTGGCCGCGAGCCTGCAGGCGCCGGAGCTGTTCACCATCGCCGAGGACCTGTCGCAGATGAAGATCGAGCTGGCGGTGGACGAGGCCGACATCGGCCAGGTCAAGGTGGGCCAGGGCGTGTCGTTCACCGTGGATGCCTTCCCCGACCGCCAGTTCCGCGGCAGCGTGCAGCAGGTGCGGCTGGCCGCGACCACCACCAGCAACGTGGTCACCTATCCGGTCGTGGTCAGCGTCGACAACGGGGACGGGACTCTGCTGCCGGGACTGACGGTCAACGCCGAGATCGAGGTGAGCCGCCGCGACGACATCCTGCGGGTTTCCAACGCGGCGCTGCGCTACCGGCCCAGTGACAGCAATGCGGCCGGTCCCGGCATCGCCCCGGGGCGCCCGGCGCAGCGGCCGCAGGCGCCGGCGGCCGGCGGCGGCCTTGCCGATGACCTGGCCCAGGAGGCGTCGACCCTGGCCCTGAAGCCGGAACAGCAGGCGCACTTCGACCAGGCGCTGGCGGCGATCCGCGAGCGCCAGCAGGCACGGTCCGCCGCGCCCCGCAACGGCGCCGGTGGGGCGGGCATGGCCGGTGGCGGCGGTGGCGGGATGCAGTCGCAGATGCGCCAGCGCATGGCCGCGCGCATGCAGGAGGATTTCGCCGGGTTCCGCGCCAGCCTGGACGACGGCCAGCGGGCCCGCTGGGACGCGGCTCTGGCGGCGCTGGTCGGTGCGCGCCGCGGCACGCTCTATCGCCTGGCCGACGGCCAGCCCCAGCCGGTGATGGTGCGCCTGGGCGCGACCGACGGCAGCTTCACGGAAGTGTCCGGGGGTGGCCTGGCGGAGGGCGACCTGATCATCACTGGCGAGCGGGCGCGACCGTGAGCACCGTCGCCGGGCCGGCCGCGCCGGTGATCGACATCCGTGGCCTGCGCAAGGTGTACGCCGCGGGAACCGAGGCGGAGGTCGTGGCCCTGCGCGGTGTCGACCTGCAGGTGGATGCGGGCGAGTTCCTGGCCATCATGGGGCCGTCCGGTTCGGGCAAGTCGACCCTCATGAACATGATCGGATGCCTGGACACGCCCACCGAAGGCACCTACCTGTGCGACGGGCTGGATGTCTCCACGCTGGACGCCGGGGAGCTCGCCCGGCTGCGCCTGGAGAAAATCGGCTTCGTGTTCCAGGGCTTCCACCTGCTGCCGAGAATGACCGCGCTGGAAAACGTGGCGATGCCGCTGGGCTACGCACGGGTCCCGCCGGCCGAGCGCGCCGGGCGTGCCCGTGCGGCGCTGGAGGCGGTGGGCCTGGGCGAGCGCACCGGCCATCGTCCCAACGAGCTGTCCGGCGGCCAGCAGCAGCGCGTGGCGATCGCCCGGGCGCTGATCAACCAGCCACCGGTCCTGCTGGCGGACGAACCGACCGGCGCGCTGGACAGCCGCACCGGCGAGGAGATCCTCGCCCTGTTCAAGCGCCTGCGCGACGAGGGCCATACCGTGGTGCTGATCACCCACGACGCGGAGGTCGCCGCGCACGCGGACCGCACCGTGGTCATGCGGGACGGCGAGCTGCATCCGCACGCGGAGGTCGCCGCATGAGGTTCATCGATGTCCTGCGCACCGCCATCCACGCGTTGCGTGGCAACTGGATGCGCAGCGCGCTCACGTCCCTGGGCGTGATCATCGGCATCGCCGCGGTCATCGTGATGGTGTCGGTCGGGCAGGGGACGCGCCAGGAGATCGACAAGCTCGTGTCCGGGCTCGGCTCGCAGCGGCTGGACATCAGCCCGGGGGCGCGTCGCGGAGGTGGCGGTGCGCGCCAGGCTGCCACCAGTTTCTTCACCCTCACCGAGGGCGACGTGGACGCCATCCGCGAGCAGGTGCCCGAGGTGCAGTACATCTCAGGCATGCTGCGTGGCAGTACCCAGGTGGTGTTCGCGGAGAACAACGCCTCGACCAGCTGGCAGGGCGTGCAGCCTGACTTCTTCGAGATCAACGGCTGGACGCTGGCCAGCGGAAGCCCCTTCGAGCCCCAGGACTACACCGGGGCGGGCAAGGTGGTGATCATCGGCGAGACCGTACGCAGGACCTTGTTCGGAAGCGACAGCGGGGTGGGCGAGACCATCCGCCTGGGCCGGGTGCCGTTCGTGGTCGCCGGCACGCTCGCGCCCAAGGGGCAGGGCGGGTTCGGGCAGGACCAGGACGACGTGGTGATGGTGCCATTGGAGACCGGGCGGCGGCGCCTGCTCGGCGCGCTCGGCCTGCCCGCCGGCGCGGTGATGCAGGTCGCGCTCACCGTGGCCGACGCCGACGACCTGGAATACGTGCAGGGCGAGGTGGAATCGCTGCTGCGCCAGCGCCACCGCATCGGCCCCGGCGACGAGGACGACTTCAGCGTGCGCAACATCAGCGAGATCGTCGCCACCCGCACCGCGACCACCAGCCTGATGTCCAAGCTGCTGGGCGCGGTTGCCACGGTATGCCTGGTGATCGGCGGCATCGGCATCATGAACATCATGCTGGTGTCGGTGACCGAGCGGATCCGCGAGATCGGGCTGCGCATGGCCGTCGGCGCCGGGCCTGCGGACGTGCGCCGGCAGTTCCTGGCCGAAGCGATGCTGATCTCGCTGATCGGCGGCGTGATCGGGATCGCCATCGGCGTCGCCGGCGCCTTGCTGGTCGGGCACTTCAGCCAGCTGCCGGTGGCCCTCAACGGCCAGGTCGTGGCGCTGGCCGCCACGTTCTCCATCGCCACCGGGCTGTTCTTCGGCTACTACCCCGCGCGCAAGGCCTCGCAACTGGATCCGATCGAGGCGCTCCGGCAGTAGCCGGACGCCGTGCCCGCATAATCGGCCCATGGCAGGAGGCGGGGCGATGGACCGGGAAACCATGCGGGCCTGGGAACAGGCGGGGATCGAGGCGGCGAAGGGCAGGCAGCCGGCACTGGCCGCGTATACGCGCCTGTTGTCGGTGCCGGACCTGGCGCTTCCGGCGCGGTTGCGGCTGGCCGCGCTGCATCTGGACGGCGGGTCGCTGCGCGAGGCCAC
>JBQGEI010000260.1:0-10398 GCA_052039535.1 Pseudoxanthomonas sp. | reverse complement strand
CACCGGTGTCATCCGGCTGCCGGCGCGTATTCAGCAAATGGCCTCGAAAAGGGCCGAAATTGAACCCATCGGTCCTGTTTTGCAGTGCAGCGTGCAAAGCCTGTCGCGCCTCTTCACGATGGCCCTGCATCCCGACGTGGGGGAGGGAGCAGGCCCGCTGGCAGTACGCTGCAAGCGGGCTTTTTTTATGCCTGTCGTCCGGGCGGGGCCCTCCCGCGCGCATGCCACAATCGCGACGATGAGCCTGCCTGCCGCCCCACCCGTTCCTTCCACGGACGCACTGCGCGGCGAACATGCTGCGCGCGTGCTGGGCGCCTTGCGCGCCGTCTCCGCGCAGCACGCCGCACTGCTGCAGGACGAGGACCTGTGCGCGCGGGTATGCGCGGTGGCGCTGGCCAGCGACTTCGCCGTGGAAACCCTGCGCCGCCAGCCTGACCTGCTGGGGCATCTGTCCGCGGCGGACCCCGGACCGCTGCCACCGCCGGTGCTCGACCCCCTGCTGCCGCATGACTGGGGTACCCGCCTGCGCCGCTTCCGCAGTGCCGCCTCCACCCGCCTGGTCTGGCGCGACGTGCTGGGCCTGGATGACGTCGACGCGACCCTCGCCGGCAGCACGCGCCTGGCCGAGCAGTGCCTGGAGCTGGCGCTGGAGGCGCTGGAAGGCGAGTTCGCCGCCCGGCACGGCGTGGTGCGCGATGCACGGGGCGAGACGCAGCGGCTGGTCGTGTTCGGGCTGGGCAAGCTCGGCGGCGGCGAGCTGAATTTCTCCTCGGACATCGACCTGGTCTACGCCTATCCGCTGGACGGCGACTCGGACGGGCGGCGTCCGCTGGCGGCGGAGGAGTACTTTGCGCGCCTCGGGCAGCGCCTGGCGAAGCTGCTGGACGAGGTCACCGCAGAGGGTTTCTGCCACCGCGTGGACCTGCGCCTGCGTCCGTTCGGCAACGCCGGGCGGGTGGCGTGGTCGTTCGCGGCGATGGACCAGTACTTCCAGCGCGAGGGGCGCGACTGGGAACGCTACGCCTGGCTCAAGGCGCGCGCGGTGGCTGGCGACATCGCCGCCGGCGAGGCCTGGCTGGAGACGTTGCGGCCGTTCGTGTACCGGCGCTACCTGGACTTCACCGCGCTGGACGGGCTGCGCGCGATGAAGGCCGCGATCGTGGCCGAGATGCAGCGCCGGGACATGGCCGACGACCTCAAGCGCGGCCGCGGCGGCATCCGTGAGATCGAATTCCTGGTGCAGTCGCTGCAGCTGATCCGCGGTGGCCGCGAGCCGGCGCTGCGCGGGCGCCAGCTGCTGCCGGCACTGCAGGCGCTGGTGGAGGCCGGGCAGGTCGGCGCGGAGGATGGCGTGGCGCTGGCCGGCGCCTACCGCTTCCTGCGCCGGCTGGAGAACCGGGTGCAGATGCTGGCCGATGCCCAGGTGCATGCGCTGCCGGAGGACCCGCTGTTGCGCGAGCGCATCGCGCTGGCCCTGGGCTACCCCGGCTGGAGCGCGCTGGCGGCCGCGCTGGAGGCATGCCGCGCCCGCGTCTCGGCTGAATTCGACGCCCTGCTGGTGCCGCGCCGCGGCGAGGCCGCGCCCGGCGCCCTGCAGACCTACTGGCGCGCGCTGCCGCAGGCCGGCGAGGCGGCGATGCTGGGCGACGCCGGGTTCGGCGACCCGGCCGGGGCCGATGCGGCGCTGCGCGATTTCGCCCGCGGCAACGGCGTGCGCGCGCTGTCCGACGCGGCGCGCGCGCGCCTGGACCGGGTGGTGCCGGCGCTGCTGGCCGCCGCCGCCGGCTCCGCCCAGCCCGACGCGGCGCTGCGCCGCCTGCTGGGGTTGCTGCAGTCGATCCTGCGCCGCGCCAGCTACCTGGCGCTGCTGGACGAGCAGCCCAGCGCACTGGCACGGCTGGTCGACGTGCTGGCCCGCAGTGCGCTGCTGGCCGAGCGCATCGCCGCCTATCCGCTGCTGCTGGACGAACTGCTGGACACGCGGGTGGCCGGGCCCTTGCCCGACGCCGCCGGCATGCGCCAGGCCTGCGCCGAGGCGGTGCGCGGCGGGGGCGACGACCCGGAAGCGGCGCTGCGCGAACTCAACGAGGTGCGCCTGGCGTTGAGCTTCCGCATCGCCCTGGCCGTGCTTGACCGGCGCCAGCCTGCGGCCGACAGCGTCCGCCAGCTGGCGTGGCTGGCCGACGCGGTGGTGGTCGAGGTGCTGGCGATGGCCGAGGGCGAGGTGGCCGCGGCGCATGGCCGGATCCCGGGCGGCCGCTTCGCGGTGGTCGGCTATGGCAGCCTGGGCGGCTGCGAACTGGGATTCGGTTCGGACCTGGACCTGGTGTTCCTGTACGACGCGCCGGCCGAGGCCGTGTCCGACGGGGCCCGGCCGCTGGAGCCGGGACGCTGGTACGCCCGCCTGGCGCAGAAGATCGTCGGCCTGCTCGGCGCGGTGACCAGTGCCGGGCGGCTGTACGAGACCGACATGCGGTTGCGCCCCGATGGCGGCAAGAGCCTGCTGGTGTCCTCGCTCGGCAGCTATGCCGAGTACCAGCAGCAGCGCGCCTGGACCTGGGAGCACCAGGCCCTGGTGCGGGCCCGGGTCGTCGCCGGTGATCCGGCGCTGGCGGCGGATTTCGAGCGGGTGCGCGCGACCACCCTGGCACGCCCGCGGGACGAGCCGGCCCTGGCCGGCGAGGTGGGCGGGATGCGCCGGCGCATGCGCGCCGAGCTGGACCGCAGCGACGCGGCACGTTTCGACCTCAAGCAGGGCGCCGGAGGGCTGGTGGACCTGGAGTTCCTGGTCCAGTACCTGGTCCTGCGTCATGCCGCAGGCACCCCGGCGCTGCTGCAGCCGCGCGACACGCCCGGCCTGCTGGGGGCCCTGGCCGGCGCCGGCCACCTGGGCGCGGACGAGGCCCAGGCGTTGGCGGGCGCGCACGCCGGCCTGGTCGACGCCGGACTGGCCTGCACCCTGGACCGCCGCCCGCGGCTGGCCACTCCGGACGGCGACCTGGACCTGCAGCGGGAGCGCATCGGCGAGGCGGTCGCCGCCCAGGGCCTGGAGTTCGATCCCTGAGGCTTCAGGCCTGGAGCCGCTGGCGCACCTCGGCGGCCACCCGCGCGGTTTCGCGTAGCGGCTGGACCGCGAACGCCTCCAGCGCCCCGTCCATCGCGCGGATCCGGCGCAGCTCCCGCAGCGACTGCACGAACGCCCCGACGCGCCCGCGTGCCGACCCGGGGGCGATGACGTGGACCGGCGCGGCGGTCGCGCACGCCTCGGACAACATGTTCACCGAGTCCGGCGTGCACACGATCCGGTCCGCCCAGGCCAGCAGCCCCGGGTAGGGGTTGGCCCCTGCGCCATCCCACAGCACGCCGGGCAGGCCGCGCATCGCGTCGTGCAGCGTGGTGGCCACCGCGACGGGCGTGCGCCGCGAGGCGGTGGCCAGCAGGCTCCCGCCTTCGGCAAGGATCCGGGCGCGCAGCAGCGCCAGTGCGGCGTCGAGCATCGCCGGCGTCCACGGCGCATCGCCGGTGGGACCGCCCACCAGCAGCGCGGTGCGCGGGCGCGGCAGTGCGCCCAGCGCGGCGAACTGCGCGCGCGCGCGCGCCAGCCAGGCCTCGTCCACCGGATTGAGGCTGCCGAGCAGGGTGACCACGTTGCCGCCCCGCAGGCGGTCATGTGCCGGGACGACCACCACGTCCCAGTGGCGGCTGCCGATGCGGGGATCGAGGATCTGCACCGTCCGCGCGCCGTGCTCGCCGGCCAGGCGCGTGGCCAGCGCACCCTGGCGTCCGCAGCCGATGGCCAGGCCCGGGGCGCCCCGCGCCAGTTCGGCGGCCAGTGCCGGACCGCATGCCTGCCGCGCCCCGGGCAGCCGGCGCGGCGCCAGCCAGCGCCAGGGCGCGCGTGGCGCCAGGGCTGGAAGACGCGGTGCGGCCACGCCCATCGCCGCCGCCAGCGCCTCGGCCTGGCGCAGGTTGCCGGCGTTGCCGTCGGTGAGCAGCCAGACCGGTTTCAGGGCCGATTGTTCCACGGTAGGCACCAATTCGTTCCGGGGCGGGCTTGGAAAAGCATGGGTGCAACACTCTACACTGCGGCTGCCCGCGGCCCGTGCCGCCCCAGAGACCCGCCCCGACCATGAGCCAGCCGTTGAACGACGCCGCCCTCGACCAGCTGTTCCGCAGCGCCCGCACCTACAACGCCTTCTCCGGCGAGGTCGGCGAGCAGACCCTGCGCCAGCTCTATGACCTGGTCAAGCTGGGGCCGACGGCAGCCAACACGACCCCGGCGCGGCTGGTGTTCGTGGCATCGGCCGAGGCCAAGGCACGCCTCGCCCCGGCACTGTCCGAGGGCAACCTCGCCAAGACGATGTCCGCCCCGGTGACGGTGATCATCGGCCGCGACCTGGAGTTCCACGAGAAGCTGCCGTACCTGTTCCCGCACACCGACGCCAAGGCCTGGTTCGACGGCCCGCGCGAGGGCCGCGACAAACCCTCGCTGCTGAACATGTCGCTGCAGGCCGGCTACCTGATCCTGGCCGCCCGTTCGCTGGGGCTGGACGCCGGCCCGATGACCGGCTTCGACCCGTCCAAGGTCGACGAGGCCTTCTTCGCCGGCACCAGCATCCGCTCGGAGATCCTGGTCAACCTCGGCCATGGCGATCCGGCGAGCATCCACCCGCGTTCCCCGCGACTGTCCTTTGACGAAGCCGCGCGCATCGTCTGAGCCCGCCGCGACCGCATCCCCCCACATCCCCGCCTGAAAGGAGTCATCCCATGCGCAAGATCCTGCTCGCCGCCATGCTGGCCGGTGTCACCGGCGCCGCGTTCGCCGCCCCGGTCACCTACAACCTCGACCCCACCCACACCAACGTGCTGGCGCAGTGGAGCCACTTCGGCTACTCGCATCCGTTCGCCAACTTCGGCGACGTCGAGGGCACGCTGGTCTACGACGCCGACAACGTGGCCGCCTCCAGCGTGCAGGTGACCCTGCCGCTGTCGGGCCTGGAAGCCTTCAGCAGCAAGTTCAACGACCACCTGCGCAGCGCCGATTTCTTCGACGCGGCCAAGTACCCGACGGCCACCTTCAAGAGCACCAGGGTCGAGGCCGCCGGCGAGGGCAGGCTCAAGGTCACCGGCGACCTGACCATCAAGGACCAGACAAAGCCGGTGGTGCTGGACGTGACCCTGAACAAGGCCGCCGACCACCCGATGATGAAGGTCCCGGCGATCGGCTTCGATGCCACCACCACGATCCTGCGCAGCGACTTCGGCGTGGGCGCGTACGCCCCGAACGTGGGCGACGAGGTGACCCTGCGCATCACCACCGAAGCCACCTCGGCCAAGGCCAAGTGATCGCCCGCGGCGCCGGTTCCCCGCGGCCGGCGCCGCGTCCTTGCCGCTTGCGGCGCGGCAGCCGCTTGCACGGCCGTCGCTGGTAGAATCCGCGGTGCTCCCGCCGGGTTGACCAGACACCATGAACACCACCGCCGCCGCGCCCGCCAACGCCCAGACGCACTACACCGTGCACCGCGCGGACCTGCCGCTGAGCTGCCCGACGCCGGAAATGGCGCTGTGGGCCTCGCATCCGCGCGTGTACCTGCCGATCGAGGACGCGGCCGACCGCAAGGCCCAGTGCCCGTACTGCTCGGCCACCTACGAGCTGGTGGACTGATCCGCTAGCCGCGGCGACCGGCCGATGCGCCGCCTGACCGTGGTCCAGCTGCTGCCGGCGCTGGAATCCGGCGGGGTGGAGCGCTCGACCCTGGAAATCGCCGCCGCCCTGGTGGACGCGGGACACCGCGCCATCGTCGTGTCGGGCGGGGGGCGCCTGGTCGCGGCCCTGGAGGCCGCCGGCGCCGAACACATCGGCCTCGATATCGGACGCAAGTCGCCCGGCGTGCTGCGCCACGCAGCGGCCCTGCGCCAGCTGTTCCTGCGTGAACGCGTGGACATCGTGCATGCCCGTTCGCGGCTGCCGGCCTGGCTGGGGCGCATGGCGCTGGCCACCCTGCCGGCGGCCAGGCGGCCGCGCTGGATCACCACCGTCCATGGACTCAACTCGCCCGGGCGCTACAGCGCGGTGATGGCCAGTGGCGAACGCGTGGTCTGCGTTTCGGCCACCGTGCGCGACTACGTCCGCCGGCATTACCCGCGGGTCGATCCGGCCCGGCTGCGGGTGATCGGGCGCGGGATCGACCCGGCCGCCTTCCCCCGCCGTGCGCATCCGGATGCCGCAGCGCGCGCGCAGGTCGCCGCACTGCACCCTTCGCTGGCCTGCGCGCAGCCGCTGCTGCTGCTGCCGGGCCGCGGTACCCGGCTCAAGGGGCATGCCGACGCGCTGCACCTGCTGGCGGCGCTGCACGCGGCCGGCCACGCCGACGCGCGGTTGTGGCTGCCGGGCGCCCGTGAGCCGGGGCGCGAGGCCTACATCGGCGAACTGGAGGCCCTGGCCGACAGCCTTGGCATCGGCGCGGCGGTGCTGTTCACCGGGCCGACCGCGGGCATCGCCCAGGCCTATGCCGCCAGCGACCTGGTGCTGCAGCTCTCGCGCAAGCCCGAGGCCTTCGGCCGGACCGTGATCGAAGCGCTGTCGGTGGGACGACCGGTGCTGGGCTGGGACCACGGAGGCGTCGGCGAATTGCTGGGCGCCCTGCAGCCGGCCGGTGCGGTGGCCCCGTTCGATGCCGGCGCGCTGGCCGCCACCGCGCGGCGCCTGCTGTCCGCGCCGCCGCCGCAGGTTGCCGTTCCCTTCACCCTGCAGGCCATGCAGCAGGCCACCCTGGGGCTGTATGCCGAACTGGCCGGCTGACCACGGGGCGAGCCCGCGCGCCTTCGCCTGGACGCCGGCATGGGTGGTGCTGTGGGTCGCGCTGCTGCCGCTGCCTGGCCCGGCCGAAGCGGTGCTTTCGCTCGGGGCGCTGGCGGTCCTGGCGCAGCTGGGCTGGCGCGCGGCGCGCGGCGGCGCCTGGCCGCTGGAGCGGCGTGCGGCACTGCTGGCTGCCGCGCTGTTCGGCGCCTACTGGCTCCCGGAGCTGGCGTCCGCCCCCGATGCCCTGGACCGGGCCCGCGCCTGGAAGGAGACCGCGGCCGACCTGCGCTACCTGCCGCTGCTATGGGGTGTGGCCATCGCGGTGCGCGCGCCCGCCGACCGGGGCCGGGTGCTGGGCGGGATCGCCTGGGTCGGGCTGGCCTGGGGCGTCGATGCGGTGGTCCAGGCGGCAACCGGCGCCAGCCCGCTGTTCCAGGTGCTGGACGGGCTGAAGTCCGCCACCGGCGGCGGGCCGCTGTGCCCGGTGGACGCGCAGCTCGCGCCGGACCGGATCAACGGCATCTTCGGCGCCTGCAACCCCAAGCTCGGCCTGGTGCTGGCCAGCCTGTCGCCGTTCGTGCTGGCCTGGGCCGCCCGGCGCCGCGGGGCGGTGGCCTGGAGCCTGGCTGCGGCGGTGCTCGGCATCGCCGTGCTCCTGGCCGGCGCCCGCGCGGGCTGGATCTCGCTGGCGCTGGTGCTGCTGGTCGCCGGCTGGCAGGTGCTGGGGGCGCGCCGGCTGGCCGGATTCGCCGGCGCGGGGCTGCTGGCGGTGGCCGGGCTGTACCTGGCCTCGCCGTCCCTGCAGCAGCGCGTGGAGCGCACGGCGCTGGTGCTGCAGGCCGACGCCGGCGGGGTGGACGGTGCCCTGTCCGGACGTACGCGGATCTGGCGGGGGGCCCTGTGCATGGCCGCCGCCCATCCGCTCAATGGCGTCGGCGTACGCGGCTTCCGCCACGCCTGGACCCGCTGCGATCCGGACCCGGGGCAGGCGCCGGCCTGGGGCGATGGCGAGGCACTGCATGCGCACCAGCTGGTGCTGGAACTGCTGAGCGAAACCGGCCTGGTCGGCCTGCTGACATGGCTGGCGGGCGGGCTGGCGGTGTGGCGCAGCTGGCGCCTGGCCGATGCCTCCGCGCGCCAGCGGGCGGCCCCGGCGCTGCTGGCCCTGGCGGTGACGGTGTTCCCGCTCAACACCCACCTGGCGTCCTACTCGACCTACTGGGGCGGCGTGCTGATGCTGCTGGCCGGGCTCTACGCCGGCAGCCTGCACGGACGGCCAAGTCCGGCCGCCCGCTGATCGGCCCGGCCGCACGCCGCGCGGCGCCCCGGTCCGGAGGTGTGGCGCTCAGGTCGGCGGGTCGTGCGGGGGCACCGACAGCGGACGGTTGCGCCGGTAGTAGTCGCTGCGGCCCTGCGGCTGGCGCTTGAAGCGGCGGTGGATCCACAGGTACTGGGCCGGCACCTCGCGCACCATCGCTTCGATCGCGGCATTGACCCGCGTGGTGTCGGCCACCGGATCCTCGCTGGGGAAATCCGCCAGCGGCGGCGCCACCCGCAGGACGTAGCGCCCGCCCTCGCGACGGTGGAAGAACGGCACCACCGCGCAGCCGGTCACGCGCGCCAGCTGGTGGGTGGCGGTGATGGTCGAGGCGGGCATGCCGAAGAACGGCGCGAACACCGTGTCCTTGCCGCGCATGTCCTGGTCCGGGGCATACCAGAGCATGCCGCCGCGCTTGAGGTGGCGCACCGCGCCGCGCAGGTCGCTGTTGGCGAACATCGCCGTGGCATAGCGCAGGCGGCCCCGCTTGACCGCCCATTCCATCACCGGGTTGCGGTGGCGGCGGTACATGCCGGCCAGCGGCACGTGCCCGCACAGCAGCCGCCCGCACATCTCCAGGGTCATGAAGTGGCCGGAGACCAGCAGTACCCCGCGGCCCTGCGCCTGCAGCGCGTGCAGGTGCTCGAGTCCTTCGATCCGCGCCTGGCGCCCGATCGCGCCCAGCGGCCCCCACCACGCGCGTGCGAACTCGAACAGCCCCACGCCCAGCGCGTCGAAGCTGTCGCGCGCCAGCTGCCGCCGCCAGCGCGCGTCGCGCTCCGGGAAGCACAGCGCGATGTTGACCTCGGCCGCGCGCCGGCGCGCGCCGGCCAGGTGCCAGGCGATCCAGCCCACGCCGCGTCCGATCGCCCGCTGCCACAGCCACGGCAGGTGGGCGGCGGCGGTCATCACCCCCAGCCCCAGCCACATCGGCCAGTGGCGCGGGGCGAGGGACGGGCGGGGCGGTGGCGTGTCTGCGGCACTCATGCGCCGATTCTAAGCCTTCGCGCGCGGCCGGCCGTGGTCGCCTCGGCTATCCTGCGTGCATGCAAAAACCGTTTCCGCGCAGGGAGCCGGGCGAACGCATGCTGCGCTGGCTGTACTCGCTGGCGTTGTACCTGCTGTCGCCGTTCACGCTCTACCACCTGGTGTCGCGCGGGTTCCGCGTGCGCGAATACTTCCGCCGCTGGGACGAGCGCTACGCCGCCTACGGCACCGAGCCGGGCCGGCCCTGCGTGTGGCTGCACGCGGTCTCGGTGGGCGAGGTCAACGCGGCCGCGCCGCTGGTCAACGCGATGCTGCGGCAGGGCAAGGCCACCCGCTGGGTGATCACCACCATCACCCCGACCGGGTCGCAGCGCGTGCGCGCGCTGTGGGGCGGCCGGGTCGAGCACGTGTACCTGCCCTACGACCTGCCCGGCAGCGTCGACCGGTTCCTGCAGCATTTCCGGCCGACCGTGGCCCTGATCATGGAGACCGAGCTGTGGCCGAACATGCTGTTCGGCTGCCGCGACCATGGCATTCCGGTGTACGTGGTCAACGCCCGGCTGTCGGCGCGCTCGCTGCGCGGCTACCGCCTGCTGCGCCCGCTGCTGGGCCGCGCCCTGCGCACCGTGCGTTGCGTGGCCGCCCAGTCGGCCGCCGACGCGCGCCGCTTCCAGGTGCTCGGGGCGCTGCCGGAGCAGGTGCGGGTGCTGGGCAACCTGAAGTACGACGTCGAGGTCCCGGACGGCCTGGAAGCCCTGCGTGCGGGCTTTGGCGACGCGCTGGGGCGGCCGCGGCCGGTGTGGATCGCCGCCAGCACGCACGAGGGCGAGGAGGAGGCCGTGGTCGCGCTGCACCGGCGCCTGCGCCAGCGCTGGCCCGACCTGCTGCTGGTGTGGGCGCCGCGCCATCCCGAACGTTTCGCCCGGGTGCAGGCGCAGGCCAGCGCTGCCGGCTGGCAGGTGGGCACGCGCAGCCAGGACGGCTGGCCCGGCAGCGGCGACGAGGTGTTCGTGGTGGACACGCTGGGCGAGCTGATGGCGTTCTACGCCTGCGCCGACGTGGCCTTCGTCGGCGGCAGCCTGCAGCCGGTCGGGGGCCACAATCTGCTGGAGCCGGCGGCGGTGGGCACCGCGGTGGTGACCGGCCCGCACCTGCACAACTTCGCCGAGATCTCGCGGCGCATGGACGAGGCCGGTGCGCTGCGCACCGGCGCCGACCTGGCCGGCGTGGGCGATGCGCTGGAGGCGCTGCTGGCCGATCCGCAGGCGCGCCAGGCGATGGCCGCGGCCGG
>JBQGEI010000259.1:0-3956 GCA_052039535.1 Pseudoxanthomonas sp. | reverse complement strand
GGTCGACTTGCCGGCGCCGGAGCGGCCGACCAGGCCGACCTTCTCGCCCGGGCGGATGTGCAGGTCCAGGCCCTCGATCACCCCGCCGGCCTTGCCGTAGTGGAAGCTCATCGCCTCGAAACGGATGTCGCCGCGCACCGGGGCGATGGGCCTGGCATCGGGCGCGTCGTCGACCGTGGCCGGCAGGGCGATGGAGTTGATCCCGTCCTGCACGGTGCCGATGTTCTCGAACAGCGCCGACATCTCCCACATGATCCACTGCGACATGCCCATCAGCCGCAGCACGAAGGCGATGGCCACGGCGATCGCGCCGACCCCGACCGCGTCGTTCATCCACAGGCCGATGCCGGTGGCGGCCACCGCGAACAGCAGCAGCATGTTGAGCACGTCGTTGCTGACGTTGACGAAGGTCACCAGCCGCATCTGCCGGTGCACCGTGCCCAGGAACTGGTCCATCGAGTCGCGCGCGTAGTCCTCCTCGCGGCTCGAGTGCGAGAACAGCTTGACCGTGGCGATGTTGGTGTAGCTGTCGACGATGCGGCCGGTCATGGTCGAGCGCGCGTCGGCCTGCACCTGCGCGACCTTGTTCAGCCGCGGGATCGCGTAGCGCAGCAACGCCGCATAGGCCACCAGCCAGCCGGCGAAGGGCAGCATCAGCCGCCAGTCGGCGGCGGCGGCCACCAGCAGCGCGCCGCCGAAATAGACGATGACGTAGTTGCCCACGTCCAGCAGCTTGATCACCGTCTCGCGCACCGCCAGCGAGGTCTGCATCAGCTTGGTGGCGATGCGCCCGGCGAACTCGTCCTGGAAGTAGCCCATGGACTGGCGCAGCAGGTAGCGGTGCACCCGCCAGCGGATGCGCATCGGGAAGTTGCCCAGCAGGGTCTGGTGGATCACCAGCGAGCTGAACAGGTTCAGCAGCGGCATGACCACCAGCACCACCAGCGCCATGCCGGCGAACTTCCAGCCTTCCTCGGCCAGGAAGGTCTGCGGGGTGTGGCTGGAAAGGCGGTCGACGATCGAACCGGTGAAGGCGTACAGCGCCACCTCGGTCACCGCGATGGCGGTGGTCAGCAGCGCCATCAGCACCAGCCACGGTTCGGTGCCCCGGGTGTAGTGGCGGCAGAACGCGTACAGGGTCCGCGGCGGCTGCACCACCGGTACCGGCGGATAGGGGTCGATGCGGCGCTCGAACCAGCGGAACGGTGCGGTCAGGCGGGAGGGGCGGGAGGCGGTGTCGGTCATCGGTCAGGTCGGGCGGGCACGTCGGCGGGGCGCGCGGCGGCGTCCACCGGCAGGCGGGGCCGCGCGGGCGGCCGGGTGCGGGAGGGCAGCGGGCGGGGCGTCAACCCCGGCCCGGGGTCACCACTGGAACAGCTTCCAGTAGGTCTGCGGCAGGTTGTCGGCGTCGTCGCGGTCCAGGGTGCCGTCGCCGTCGCGGTCGTACAGGTAGTACGCCGGGCCGCGCGGCGGGGTGATGCGGACCATCCGCAGCTGGCCGCCGACGCGGTACTCGTCCATGCGGTCGCCGTTCTCCAGCACGCGGCTGGCGACCTCGGCCCCGCTCACGTCCACCGGCATGTCCGCGGTACCCGTGGTGGCGCAGCCGGCAAGCAGGAGGCTGGCGGCCAGGGCGGCGGCAATCGTGGTCGGCGTGCGCATGGCGGTTCTCCTCGTGGACCGGCGCATTATGCGCCAGCCCCTGTGGACGCCGGGCGGGCGCGGCGTGACGCTGCATCCCGCGCGCACGGCTTCACCGAGCTTCCGCTGCGGCGGCAGGCCGTTACCGGCCCGTACCGGGCCTGGCCGCTAGAATGCGGCGATGACACGCCTGACCCTGATCGACGGTTCCAGCTACCTCTACCGCGCCTTCCATGCGCTGCCGCCCCTGACCAACGCGGCCGGCGAGCCGACCGGCGCGCTGTTCGGCGTGGTCAACATGCTGCGCGCCACGCTGAAGGAGCGCCCGGACTACGTGGCCTTCGTGGTCGATGCCCCCGGCAAGACCTTCCGCGACGACATGTACGCGGACTATAAGGCCAACCGGCCGCCGATGCCCGAGGAGCTGCGCGCCCAGGTGGTGCCGATGTGCCAGATCGTGCAGGCACTGGGCATCGACATCCTGCGCATCGACGGGGTGGAGGCGGACGACGTGATCGGCACCCTCGCCGTGCAGGGCGCGGCGGCGGGCATGGAGGTGACCATCTCCACCGGCGACAAGGATTTCGCCCAGCTGGTGCGCGAGCCGGGGGTGGACGGCGGTTCGATCGCGCTGGTCAACACCATGACCGGCAGCCGCATGGATTCGGACGCGGCGGTGATCGACAAGTTCGGCGTGCCCGCCGGGCGGATCGTCGACCTGCTGGCGCTGATGGGCGACAGCGTCGACAACATCCCCGGCGTGGACAAGTGCGGCCCCAAGACCGCCGCCAAGTGGCTGGCCGAGTACGGCAGCCTGGACGGGGTGATGGCCGCGGCGCCGGCGATGAAGGGCAAGATCGGCGAGAACCTGCGCGCCGCGCTGGGCCGGCTGCCGCTCAACCGCCAGCTGGTGACCATCCGCACCGACGTGGCCCTGGAGCAGCGGCCCGAATCGCTGCGCCTGCGCGAGCCGCACGTGGAGGACCTGCGCGGCCTGTACGCCCGCTACGGCTTCAGCCAGGCCCTGCGCGAGCTGGAAGGTGGCCCGGCGACCGGCGCGGTGTCGGAGAAGGAGCCCGGCCGCGCCCGCGGTGCCGGCTTCGCGGTGGCGCCGGCAGCGCCGCCGCCCGGGCTTGACCCTGCCCTGGCCGAGCCCGGGCAGTACGAGACCGTCACCACCGAGCCGCAGCTGCTGGCCTGGATCGACGCCCTGCGCGCCGCCGGCCAGTTCGCCCTGGACACCGAGACCGACAGCCTGGACCCGATGCGTGCCCGGCTGATCGGGATGAGCTTTGCCGCCGAACCCGGCAAGGCGGCCTACCTGCCGCTGGGCCACGACTATCCCGGCGTGCCGCAGCAGCTGGACGCGACCCGCGCCCTGGACCTGCTGCGCCCGCTGCTGGCCGATGCCGGGGTGCGCAAGCTCGGGCAGAACGGCAAGTACGACCTGCACGTGCTGCGCCGGCATGGCGTGCCGGTGGCCGGCTACGCCGATGACACCCTGCTGCAGAGCTTCGTGCTCGATTCCGGCAACGCCCGCCACGACATGGACAGCCTGGCCCTGCGCCACCTCGGCTACACCGCGGTCAAGTACGAGGACCTGTGCGGCAAGGGCGCCAAACAGATCCCGTTCTCGCAGTGCGCGCTGGACGACGCCACGCGCTACGCGGCCGAGGACGCGGACATCACCCTGCGCCTGCACCGGGTGCTGGGCGCGCGCCTGGCCGCCGAGCCCGGCCTGCAGGCGGTCTACCGCGACATCGAGATGCCGCTGGTGCAGGTGCTGGAGCGGATCGAGGCCAACGGCGTGCTGGTGGACATGGAGGAGCTGCGCCGCCAGGGCGCGGACCTCTCGCGCCGGATGCTGGAGGCCCAGACCCGCGCCACCGAGATGGCCGGGCGAAGCTTCAACCTGGATTCGCCCAAGCAGCTGTGCGCGCTGCTGTTCGACGAGCTGGGCCTGCCGGCGCTGGTGAAGACCCCCAAGGGCCAGCCCTCGACCAACGAGGAGGCGCTGGAGGCCATCGCCCACCTGCACGAGCTGCCGCGGGTGATCCTCGAGTACCGCGGCCTGGCCAAGCTGCGCAGCACCTACACCGACAAGCTGCCGGAGATGGTCAATCCGGACACCGGGCGGGTGCACACCAGCTACCACCAGGCCGGGGCCGCCACCGGGCGGCTGTCCTCCTCCGACCCGAACCTGCAGAACATCCCGATCCGCACCGAGGACGGCCGCCGCATCCGCCGCGCCTTCGTCGCCCCGCCGGGCCGGAAGCTCATCGCCTGCGACTACTCGCAGATCGAGCTGCGGATCA
>JBQGEI010000258.1:0-11278 GCA_052039535.1 Pseudoxanthomonas sp. | reverse complement strand
GCCAGCCGGCCAGCCCTGCCCGAATGCCTGCGCCGAGCAGGCGGGACCATGTAACCCGGAACCACGTTCCACCAGAGCGTGGCACACCCGCTACGACGCGCCCGCCGGGCCTAAAGCACCAGGACACGGCCGACGAAGCGCTGATCCACCGATCGAGCACCACTGGCCGTGCGGCGAGCGCACGCCTCAAGAATGGCCAAGGTTGGCCGGAACGCGCGACGTGGAAACGCGTCGACGGTACGGCATCAGCGGCCGGGAGCACGTGCGCGGAGTAACCTGCCAAACCGGGCGCGGGTGAAGTGGTCTCCGCGGGAGATCCCGATCCATCCAGCCCTTGCACGGTGGTCTTGAATTGCTGGCGCAGCTCACGGGGGAACCATGGACAAGACTGGTTGGCAGGTCACATCGGGCATCGTGGCGCTGGTGGCGGTAGCAGCGGGTTTCGCGGCACACGACAACCGCATGGTCGCGCAACAGGCTGTCGCAGACCTGCGGCACCTTGAAGCGACCCGCGCGCAGGTGGTTAGCGTCGAGCGCGTTGTCCAGGGCGTACGCAGGCCAACCAGCTCCACCGGTGCCCCACCTACCCACCTGGCGCTGGATGCAGAGGCGTTACGCCGCTACAGCGCGCCGCCAGCGGCCGGGAGTCCATTACGCATAACGGGCGCGCTATCCGTTGCGACCAGTAATTGCCCGCGCCGCGAGGTGCACCGATGCGGTCCCGGTGTCCCGGTTGGCGTCGTTTGAGGGTTCCCGGGAATAAACGATCCGCCTGGACGTCATACATCCGGATCTGCACCCTGCCCTGGCCCATGCACCGACCACCGCCCCCGCTGGATGATGAAAGCCTGCGCGAACTGATTCCGCGGTTGCGCCGTTTCGCCCGGTCGCTGACGCAGGACCAGGCGGCCGCCGACGACCTGGTCCAGGCGACGTTGGAGCGTGCCCTCACCCATGGGGCCGAACGCAGGACGGAAGGCGCGTTGCAGCCGTGGCTGTTCTCGGTGCTGTACCGGAAATTCATCGACGAGCAGCGCCGTGCACGGCGCTGGAAGCGCATCGCCTGCGTGTTCTCCGTGGAGGATGACGTGCGCCCGGCCACTCCCGATCAGGTGCTGGCCGCGCGCACCGCGCTGGCGGACTTCTCCCGGCTCACCGACGAACAGCGTGCCCTGTTGATCCTGGTGAGCGTGGAAGACTTCGGTTACCGCGAGGCGGCCAACGTACTGGGAATACCCATCGGCACGGTGATGTCGCGCCTGTCGCGGGCGCGCCAGGCACTGCGGGCCATGCAGGAAGACGCCCCCCCTGTCCCATCGTTGAGGTCGTTGAAATGAACATCCCGAGGCCACCGGGCCCCGATGAGGCCGAACTGCACGCCTACGTCGATGGCCAGCTCGACCCGGCCCATCGTGAGGCCATCGAGCACTGGATGGAGGCCAATCCCGCGCGGGCCGCTCAGATCGGCGGCTGGAAGCGCGATGCCGAGCACCTGCGCGCCCTGCACGCGTCTCCGGAACGCTGGCCCGCCAACCCAGCGCTGGAGCCGGCAAGGATCCGGAAGAGCCTGCAAGCGCGCCGGCGCCATCGCCTGGGAATCGCGGCGTCGCTGCTGCTGGCCTTCGGGATCGGGGGTGGCACGGGGTGGCAGGCCCGCCAACTGCACCCGGACACCGTGCCGATGGCCGATGCGGTGGCGGCCTATCGCCAGTTCGCCGATGTCGATGCGCCAACGATGGACTTCGACGCCAGCCGGCGCCAGGACCTGCAACGGTGGTTGCTGCGCCACTTCGGCGAGACCGGGCACGTGCCAGATTTCGCGCCCGCAGGCTACCGGCTGACGGGCGGGAGGGTGCTGTCCACCGAGCAGGGTCCGGCCGCGATGCTGGTCTACCAGGACGGTTCCGGCGCGCGCGTCGGCTTCTACCTTCGGCCGCGCGGAAAGCTGAAGGGTGCCGGACAGCGCCGCGACGGCGATCTGCTCGCCCAGTACTGGTCCTACCGGGACACCAGCTTCGCGCTGGTCAGCGACGTGGCCGACACCGCGGCCTTGCACCTGCCCCGCCTGCTGAAGGAACGGCTTGCCCGGTAGTCGACCCGGGGTGGGCGCCCTCTACAGATAGCGTCCAACGCCCAACCCGGCCAGGCATTGGCGCAGCACCCAGCGGATCTTTCCGGCGCCGATGTCCACTGCCTAGACAGACAAGGCTGTTCGCACGCACGAAAGACGATCGATCAAGTTATCTGGATCTTAAGAGGCAAATCATCCCGACGCAGCCAGCAAAGTAGCCCTGCCGGCCGAAGCCGCGCGCCCCCAGCGTTCCCATCACTCCCGAGGACACGATCATGTTCAAGCTCATCCCCACCCTGCTTGCCGCGGCCCTGAGCAGCAGCCTGCCCTCCGTTGCCCGCGCCGATGACGCCGACCCCCAAGGCCGTATCAGGAACGTGGTGCTGGTGCATGGCGCATTCGCCGATGGCAGCGGCTGGCGCCCCGTCTATGACGACCTCACCGCGCGTGGCTATCGCGTGTCGATCGTCCAGAACCCGCTGACCTCCCTCGCCGACGACGTGGATGCGACGCGGCGCGTGCTCGACCGCCAGGACGGCCCGGCCATCCTGGTTGGCCATTCCTGGGGTGGCACGGTGATCACCGAGGCCGGCGTGCACGACAAGGTGGCCGGGCTTGTCTACGTTTCCGCGCTGGCGCCGGACGCCGTTGAGACCACGGCGCAGCAGTACAAGGGCTTCGCGCCCACGCCTGAGTTCGTGATCGAGACCAGCGCCGATGGCTACGGCTTCATCAGCCCGGACAGGTTCAAGGCCGCCTTCGCGCACGACACCAGCGATGCCGATGCGGCGTTCATGCGCGACTCCCAGGTGCCGATCAGGATGTCGGCGTTCGAGACCACGCTGAGCCATGCCGCGTGGCGCAGCAAGCCCAGCTGGGCGGTGATCGCCACCGAGGACAAGGCCTTCGACCAGGCGATGCTCGTCCACATGGCAGAGCGCATCAACGCACGCATCACCAAGGTGTCCGCCAGCCACGCGGTCTTCATGACCCAGCCGAAGGTGGTGGCCGACACCATCGACCGCGCGGCCAGGGAAGCCACCCGCCAGCCCAGGTAAGCCTCAAGCGGACGCGGCGCCGCCACGCGCCGCCGCGTCTTCGCCTCTTCCGTTGCATTCCACCCGCCACAGGCAGCGCAGATGCGCCGCCTGGATGGCCTCACTTTGCCTGGAGCCCGCCGACATGAGTACGTCTTCTTCCACGCTCTCCCCCTATACCACCGATCTCCAGAATCCCGGGCGCTATGACTTCATCGTCTGCGGCGCAGGCCCCGCCGGCTGTGCGCTCGCCGGCAGGCTTGCCGAGAATCCGTCCGTGCGTGTGTTGTTGATCGAGGCCGGCGGTGCCGACGAGTTGCCGGAGGTCCTCGATCCGGCGCAGTGGCCCCTGAACCTGGGGTCCGAGCGCGACTGGGCGTTCGTCGCCGAACCCAACCCGCATCTCAACGGCCGCGCCATTCCGCTCAACATGGGCAAGGTCGTGGGCGGCGGCTCGGGCATCAATGTGATGGTATGGGCACGCGGCCACCAGGGCGACTGGGACCACTTCGCGGCCGAAGCCGGCGACGACGCCTGGGGATACCGCGCAGTGCTCGATATCTACCGGCGCATCGAGGACTGGCGCGGCCAGCCCGATCCCACCCGGCGCGGCACGGGGGGACCGGTGCACGTGGAGACACCACCGTCTCCCCGGCCGGTGGCCAGCGCCATGGTCGAGGCGGCCCGCGCCCTTGGCATGCCGACCTTCGACAGCCCCAACGGCGCGATGATGGAAGGGCGCGGCGGCGCGGCATTGAACGACCTGATCGTAAAGGCGGGACGGCGCTCATCGATCTTCCGCGCCTATGTCTTCCCGAAGCTTGGGCAGCCCAATCTCACGGTGATGATCAACGCACGGGTGACCGGACTCGTGCTCAACGGGACCAGCGCCGCAGGCGTGGAGGTCCTGCAAAGTGGCCGGCGCCTGCGGATCGAAGCCGATCGCGAGGTGATCCTGTCGATGGGCGCGATCAACACGCCCAGGCTGCTGATGCAGTCGGGTATCGGCCCGGAGGATGAGCTCGTTCCCCACGGCATCAAGGTGGTCCAGGCACTGCCGGGCGTGGGCCGGAACCACCAGGACCATGTCTCGTTCGGCTGCCTGTTCGAGTCCAATGCCCCGGTCGATGTGGGAAGCGGCGGCTCCGAAGCCACCCTGTACTGGAAGACGGATGCCGCACTGGCGGTTCCGGACCTGTTCCATTGCCAGCTGGAGTTCCCAGTACCCACTCCGGAAACCGCGCACCGTGGGGTCCCTGCGCACGGCTGGATGACCTTTGCCGGGCTGTCGCATCCCAGAAGTCGGGGCTCGCTGCACCTGACCGGTGCCGACGCCCGCGCGCCCGTCAGGATCCAGGCCAATACCCTGTCGCACCCCGACGACCTGCGTGCCGCCGTGGCGACCATCGCCTTGGCCCGGGAGATGGCGCACGCATCTCCGTTCAAGCCGCTGCTCAAGCGCGAAGCGATGCCCGGCAACCTGTCACCGCGCGAACTCGAGACCTACCTGCGCGATTCGGCCGTGACGTTCTGGCACCAGGCCTGCACCGCCAGGATGGGACGTGATGCGATGTCGGTCGTCAACGCCGACCTGCAGGTGTATGGCATCGACCGCTTGCGGATCGCCGACGCCTCCATCCTGCCGGACGTGCCCAGCGGAAACACAATGGCGCCGTGCGTGGTCATCGGTGAGCGCGCTGCGGAGATCATCCGGAAGGCCCACGGCATCTGAAGCCGGACGAACGTCCGTTTCCGACCGAAGCGGACAGCCCCGGCGAGCGAACGCTCCGGTAACGACGGCCAGCGGCGGCGCCGGTCGCGGCGGCATGACAGCCTGGCCGGCGGAGGTCCTAGGCCGTGCCGGCGGCGGTGGACGCAGCAAGGATGGGGAGCCCGCCGCACACCGGCGACAGGGCCACAGGGCTGCCGGGGGGAAGAGGCGTGTCCCTGCCCAGATCCACCTCCACCACGTGGCCGCCAGGCAGCTCCACGCGCCCTTCGTAGTGCGGGCCGCGGAAGCTGGCCTCCCTGAGGACGCCCGCGAGGGGCCCGCCCGGATCCAGGCGCAGGTCACCGGGCCGCACCAGCACCAGGCGTCCGCTCCCCTGCCCCAACAGCCCGCCTGGCAACAGGACGCCGCGGCCGATGAAGGTGGCGACCTCGTGGGTGGCCGGCGCGCGGTAGAGCCCGGCAGGGCTGGCCCATTGCAGCAGCCTGCCCTGCGCCATGACCCCTACCCGGTCGGCCATGGCGAAGGCCTCGGACTGATCATGGGTGACCACCAGCGAGGTGGTGCCGGTCGCCTTGAGCAGTTGCCGCAGGTCTGCGGCCAGGCGCGTGCGCATCTGCCCGTCGAGGCTGGAGAAGGGTTCGTCCAGCAGGATCAGCGCCGGTCGCGGGGCCAGGGCGCGGGCGAGCGCCACGCGCTGCTGCTGCCCGCCGGACAGCTCGTGGGGATACATGCGTGCCGCGTGCGCCAGACCGACCAGCTCCAGCAGTTCCTGCACCCGCCCGGCACGTTCGCCGGAGGGCAGCCGGTGGATGCCGAAGCCGATGTTGGCCGCCACATCCAGGTGCGGGAACAGCGCGTAGTCCTGGAACATCATGCCGACGCGCCGGGATTCCGGGGGGACGGCATGGCCTGGGCGGGCGACCTCGCTGCCGTCCACCACGATGCGCCCGCCCGCGACCGGTTCGAAGCCGGCGATGGCGCGCAGTGCCGTGGTCTTGCCGCAGCCCGAAGCCCCGAGCAGGGCGCCGATCTCGCCACGGGGCAGCTCCAGCGACAGCGCCTGGACCACGGGGCGCCACCCGTCCGGTCCCGGGTAGCCGACCGTAACCTGGTCCAGGTGCAGCACTGTGCCGTGGCTCATGGCGCACGCCTCCCGATGCGGTGGCCGGCACGTGCCAGCAGGATGACTGGCCCGATGCCGGCCACGACGATCAGCAGCGCGGCGATCGCGCCCTCCTCGTAAGCGCCGCGGGCGGCGTCCGCGTACAGCCAGGTGGCCAGGGTTTCGAATCCGATCGGACGCAGCATCAGGGTGGCAGGCAGTTCCTTCATCACGTCCACGAACACCAGCAGCGCCGCCGCCGCCAGGGCCGGCCGCAGCAGCGGCAGATGGATGCGTGCCAGGATCGCGCCCGGCCGCCGGCCCAGGCCACGGGCGGCGTCGTCGATCGCCGGTGCAATCCTTTCCATGCCTGCCTCCAGGTTGCCCAGGGCGATGGCCAGGAACCGCAGGACATACGCCGCCACCAGCGCCGTGACCGATCCCATCAGCCACAGGCGCGGTGCGACTCCGAGGGGTGCCATGGCCGCGGCGAACCCGGCATCCAACGCGCCAAACGAGGCCAGCAGTCCCAGGGCCAGCACGGTGCCGGGGATGGCATAGCCGAGGGAGGCTACACGCAGGCTCGCGGCCTCCACCCTCGCCTGCCGCCGCGCACGCGCCAGCCGCAATGCCCACACCACGACCAGCGCGCATGCCAGGGTGGCCAGGGTCGCCAGCACCGCCACCTGAAGCGTGTTCGACAGGCTCCGCAGCAACTGTGCCGACACGCCGGCCCGCTGCCACTGCTCCCAGCCGCTGGCCAGCAGGTGCGCGAACGGCAGCGCGAACCCGGCCAGCACCGGCACCAGGGTCGCCAGCAGCGCCAGAACGGCGCGCGGGCCGGTCAGGCGCAGCGGCTGCATCGGCTGCGGACGGCGCGCGGCGGCGTAGCGCTGGCGGCCGCGCGCCTGGCGTTCGAGCAGGATCAGCACCACGACCACGACAAGCATCCCCAGTGCGATCTGCGCCGCCCCGGGCAGGTCGCCGCGCGTGATCCAGGTGGTGTACACCGATACGGTGAGAGTCTGCACCCCGAGGAATTCGGAGGCGCCGATGTCGTTGAGCGTCTCCAGCAGCGCCAGCACCATTCCGACCACGATCGCCGGACGCGCCAGTGGCAATGCCACGCGGTGGAACAGCGATGTGGCTGGCGTGCCGAGCGAACGCGCGGCCTCCAGGAAGCTGCCGGCGTGGGTCATGAACATGGCGCGGGTGGTCAGGTAGACGTACGGATAGAGCACGAACCCCAGCAGCACGATGCAGCCGGCCAGCGAGCGTGCATCGGGCAGGCGCAGCCCGCGCGGGTCGTCGATCCCCAGCAGTGCGCGCAGGCCGGCGTGCAATGGCCCGAGCGGGTGCAGCAGGTCCAGGTAGACGTACGCGACGATGTAGGTGGGCACTGCCAGCGGCAGCAGCAGCGCCCACGACATGAGTTTGCGCCCGGGGAAGTCGAACGCGGTCACCAGCCAGGCCGTGCCGGTGCCCACGACACCCACCATCGTTCCGACGCCCAGCAGCAGGACGAGCGTGTTCAGGCCGGCCTGCGGCAGCACGTAGCGGGCCAGATGCCCCCACATCCCGTTGCTGCCATTGGCCGCTTCCCACGCCATCGCCAGCAGCGGCATCGTCACGGCCAGTGCTATGCAGGCCGCGGCGAGGCGCCAGCCACGGTGCCCGGCCGCGTAGCCTGGTTTCATGGCGACGGCTGTCAGTTGTCGAAGCCTACGCGGTCGACCAGCTCGCTGGCCTTCCTGCGCTGCGCGACGATCTCCTGCAGCGGCAGCGGGTCGCTGGCCAGCGTGCCGAAACTGGCCACCACCGGATCCAGCTCCACGCCCGCCTTCACCGGGTACTCGTAGTTGGCGCGTGCATACAGGCTCTGGGCCTGGTCGGAGACCAGGTACTCCAGCAGCGCCACCGCGTTGTCCCGGTTGGGCGCGTGGCGGGCCACCGCGGCCCCGCTGATGTTGACGTGGGTGCCGCCATGCTCCGCCGAGGCGAAGACCGGCCGCACCACCTGGATGGCCTCGCCCCACTGGTGCTGTTCGGAGCCCGGCTCGCTGTTCTTCATCCGCCCCACGTAATACGCGTTGGCGATGCCGATGTCGCAGATGCCGCCGAGGATGTCGCGCGCGACCTCGCGGTCGCCGCCGGCGGCCTTCCGCGCCAGATTGTCCTTGACCCCGCGCAGCCACGTTTCGGTGGCCGCTTCGCCGGCGTGCACCAGCATGGCCGCGAACAGGCTCACGTTGTAGGGATGCTGTCCGGACCGGATGCAGACCCTGCCCTTCCATTCGGGCTTGGCCAGGTCCTCATAGGCAAAGCCGTCCAGCTGCAGGTCCTTGCGGGCGTAGAGCACGCGGTCGCGCAGGGACAGCGCGAACCACTGGCCATCGGGCGCGCGCAGGTGGGCGGGGATCGCGGCTTCGAGCACCATCGATTCCACCGGCTGGGTGAATCCACCCTCGACCAGTTCGAGCAGGTTGCCGCTGTCCACCGTCATCAGCACGTCCGCCGGCGAGCGCTCGCCCTCGGCGCGCAGGCGCTCGGGCAGGCCGTCGCGCACGAACACGGTGTTGACCCGGGTGCCGGTCTGCGCGGTGAATGCGTCGAGCAACGGCTGCACCAGTGCGGGCTCGCGGGTGGTGTAGAGGGTGAGTTCGCTTTCCTGCCCCCGCGGCGCCTTGTCCGAGCATGCCCCCAGTGACACCAGCGCGACGGCGGCCAGGGCCAGCCTGTGGGCGAGCCTGGACAGGCGAAGGGACGGACGGGGGGCGAAAGCACGCATGGACAGCTCCGTATGAGGAAAACCCGGGAGTTGCCGCTGACGCGCCGCTGGCCGGGCGAGGCCGACGATACTAAGCGCTGGGGTCGGACGAGGCCAAGGTGCGGCCTGGATCACTGCATCACGCGAAGCACGAGAGTGTCCCGTCCATGTGTGGCAATCGGGCTGCAACAATGGCCACCCGAGACAGTGCGGACCGCCGGACATCGCAGGGCCAGTGGTATCCGCCCGTTACTGGCCGCGCGCGCGTCTTGCGATCCTGCTCCGGCCGCTGGCTTCCCGCTGTGCGAACTCCGGGAACGTCTCGTCCAGCGATTTGACGTCCGGGAGGATGTAGAACACGCCGCCGCGTTGGAAAGTCGGATTGACCACCTGCTCGTAGAAGTCGGGCGCCACGTTGATGCACCCGTGGGTAACGCGGTTGTCGTCCGGCGACGGCGATGCAAGGCGCTCGGCGCGCCGCTCGGAAGGTACGCCGGTGGCGGTGGGATGGATCGAGACGGCCGATTCGTAGTCCACCCACAGAACGCGGCCGGCATCGATCGAGGGACCATAGCCGCCGACGAACCGCCCGGCCGGCGTGGTGCGGTCACGCCCGGGGATCTCGCGCAGCGCCAAGCCGGCAATGCCGGGGGCGGTGTGGTCACCCACGGCCGACCCGAACAGGCCCGGCGCGGCACCCCGCAGGCGTCCGTCGCCTCCGAACACCAGCACCTGTGCAGACTGCTTGTCGATCACTGCGAAGGGGTAGCCATTGCTGTCGCGGGAGGCGACAATCCAACCCGCCAGTTCGATCACCGTGTCAGAGACATCCTGGCCTTCGGGAAGCTGGTCGAACGCGGCCTGGGGGGAGGTGACCTGATCCTCGGCTGCCGCGGCGGGCAGCGCCGGCAAGGCCAGTGCGAACATCAGTGCGCCGCTGGCAAGCCAGGACGCAGGGCCATGCAACCTGTCGATGGTGACTCCTCCTGATCGGTCGGGATTGCCCCCGATGGCCGACGACGACCACCGGGGGCAGCATTGTGCCGCATGCGGCATTACTGGTCTGGTCAGCCGCGGGGGACGCGACGCGGAGCGGTCTCCAGCTGCTGGACGCGGCCTTCGATCTGGTCGAGGCGGCGGTTGGCCTGCTGCGCGGACTGGTTGGCAGACTCGGCGCTCTGGGCGGCACCCTGCACCCGGCTGTCGAGCTGGTCCAGACGCGAGTTGATGGTCGCGAACTCGTCACTGTAGGTGGCACAGCCGGAAAGGCCGAGCGCGGCGACAAGGCCCACGCCGAGCACGCGTGCGGTGGAGAGATTCGATTTGGTCAGCATTCCACTTCCTCCTTCGTCAGGGGATCTGGAATATAGCCGCGTTTTTTCGTGCAGCCGTTTCATGACTTCAGCTTGGGTTGGGATACGTGGACAGGGCGTGACCTGCGCACCGCCGGCGGATTCGCGGGCAGTCACGCTGCGGCGCGCCAGTACACACGGGCATTTCCAACGCGTGGGTCTCCAGCGGGCCGATCAACGAAGCCGCCTTGCGTGTCTCCTTCCAGCACTGCAATCGATGCATTGGCCCACGCCTGCTGGCCAGATCGCGCTGGCAACGCGCACGCCGATCCTTCGACCGAGACCAAGGGCGGCGTGTCGCTCGATCGAGCCGGCCATGCGCACGATGGGCCGGGAATCTGCCACCAGATCTGCGCGGTCCGCCGCCGTACTGCCGGCAGCAATCTGGGTGATGCCATCGGTGGCGCGGGCGATGGACGCCGGCGGCCAGGCGAGCCTGGTGCAGCAGCACATGAATCCGCAACCGCGGCACCGTGGACGACCGGGCTGCACGGACCGTGAGGCGCTGGCGCCGCGAGAGTGGCGGCAAGGTGGTGGCATCAGTCTCCCGCCCGGGCGCAGCCGCCGGAGGCGGCAGGCTGCGCCGCCCTGCCCGGCCTTGGCGCGGCAGTGCGTGCCCGGCCGTGGCCAGCTGCGTTCGGACTACGAGAGGTGCGTGCGGAGTGCCATCGCTGGCTGCGCGAGATCGCGGATGGGCCGACGCAAGGGGGGAGGACGCCACGCGGTGCCGCATCGATCGCGCCTGTCTTGCGTCCAGGCAGTGGTGCATCCGCATCCTGGCGGTGTCGCCGCCGCGCGAGCCATGCGTAGGCGCACACCCGACCGCCGTCGGGGATCAACCCACCCTGTGCGGTCGAGCCGATCGGGCCCGCGGCGGACAACCGCGATCGGCTGGCGCGAGATTGACAACGCGGATGGTGGAGCCAGGCGGGATCGAACCGCCGACCTCCTGCATGCCATGCAGGCGCTCTCCCAGCTGAGCTATGGCCCCACGGACAACGGTGGCTACCGCTGTGTACTGCCTGGTGTGGCGTCCCCACGGGGATTCGAACCCCGGTCGCTACCGTGAAAGGGTAGTGTCCTAACCACTAGACGATGGGGACAGGATCCTGCTTGCGAAATCCACACCACTTGAGATTGGTGGAGCCAGGCGGGATCGAACCGCCGACCTCCTGCATGCCATGCAGGCGCTCTCCCAGCTGAGCTATGGCCCCACT
>JBQGEI010000257.1:0-1570 GCA_052039535.1 Pseudoxanthomonas sp. | reverse complement strand
CGGTAGCGCCGGGGGATCGCGTCGAACAGCAACGCCGTGTCCAGGACCTGGTCGTACAGCGAGAAGTCGTTGGAGGGCGGCAGGTCGATGCCGGCCTCCCGTTGCAGCCGCCAGTGGCGGGCGCGCAGCTCCCGCGCGGTGTCGAGCAGTTGCGTGGCCGGCATCTCGCCGCGCCAGTGGGCTTCCAGGGCCTGCTTCAGTTCGCGGCGTGGCCCGATGCGGGGAAAGCCGAGGTTGGTGGTCAGTGTCATCGATGTGATTCCTCATGCGTGGACGATGAGGAACGAAGGACCGGCGGCGTACGCGGCTGGACACCGCGCACGCCGCCATGGCGACCTTCGCCCCCGCGGGCGAGCCGGAGCAGCCACGGGGACGGGCGCGGGAACACTGCGTGGCCACGGCCACGCGATGCCTCCGGCCACCTCCCCGCGGAGGCTCCAGGTCAGGCGGAAGACGGACGCGTCTTCCGGCCGGGGCAGGTCTTCGGGCTCATGGACGGGGCGGCGAAGGCCGCGTGCCTACTGTCCGCCGCTTCCCGGCCGGTGGGCCAGTGCGATGGCGGGGTTCGTTTCCAGTTACCGCTGCGGGGCAGCGCCGGAATTGTCCTGCAGGGCAGGACGCACCGGACTTCCCTTTTAATTCATCGCTACATCTGGATGAAGCGATGAAACCTTCGGCGCGGAGAAGGTAGCCGGTCCACCGGCGCCCGGTCAACCGCCGCCGCCTGCGCGGGCATGGCGCCGATCTGGGAAAATGGCGGCCGATCCGGGCCTGGCGCCCGGCAGGATTCCCGCTTGAGCAGTACCGCGTTCCCGTCCCTGTTCGCGCATGTGCCTTCGGCGGCCTTCGGGCCGCTGGCTTCGCCCAACCGCGAGCGCTACTGGCGCCTGCTGTGCCGGCTGTTCGACGAATACTTCGGCCCCGACGCGCCGCTGCCGCCGAGCCACGGCTTTGCCCGGCGCGAGATCGTGGCCGCGCTGGAGCGCTACCTGCTGGCCGAGGAAACCTGGGAGGACGAGGGCGATGCGCCCCTGCACGGCGGCCTGGCCGCGCGCGCCACGGCCGTCTACGAGCGCCTGCGCCAGGCCGGCTGGCTGCGCCAGGACAAGCTCGGCGCGCGCGAGATGGTGCTGATGCCGCCGTCCCTGGCCCAGCTGCTGGCCACCCTGGTGGAGTTCGCCGACCGCGGGCCGACCTTCGTCTCGGCCAAGATCCGCTCGATCGAGCTGCAGCTGCAGCAGGTGGTGGACGGCCGCGCCGGTGGCGAGGCGCTGGACGAGGCCGCCGAGCAGGCGCGCCGGCTGCTGTCCTCGCTGGCGGCGATGAGCCTGCAGGTGCGCGACCTGATGCCCGAGCTGGTGCGCTCGGAGACCACCGCGCAGTTCGCGCGGCAGTGGTTCGAGCGCTACGTGGCCCAGTTCTTCATCCGCGACTACGCCGACCTGCACCGCGCCGACCACCCGCTGGCGCGGCGCGCGCAGATCCTGCTGATGGTGCAGGAGATCGAGAACGGCCCGCTGCACGAGGCCATTGCCGCCTGGTACCGCGAGCACGTGGCCGAGGGCGACGA
>JBQGEI010000256.1:0-10103 GCA_052039535.1 Pseudoxanthomonas sp. | reverse complement strand
GCCAGCGTCGGCGACGCTGAGGAATCTGTAGAACTCCAGAATCGTAGCGGTTCGCAGATTGATCGTTGCCGCGGCTATCCGGCGACCATCGGCTCGCGCGGATGTGAGGGATCTACGGTACTCGCTGAGGTGCACGGCGGTGGGCCGGCGCCAGTCGGCCGCTCTTAGGTCCAAGTACTCCAGCCAACTTTTCAGCCCCTCCGCATACGTCATGAGAGTGCGGACGCGTGACCTTGTGGGGTCAGCGCGGTAAGTGTCGAGAAGGAACGCAAATGCTCCCTCGTGCACGCGACCACTGTTCGTGATGAGCAGTGGAAACCCGGCCTCCAGGCGGTTCTGCCGGTCGTTGCCGAGCAGCCCGCTGTGGGGAAGCTGGCTCAACTCGCTCCGTGACACGGCAGCTGTCTTGAGTAGGTGCATACTCACACCTTATTGTCATGTAACGAGTTTGCCTAATGCCGGAGTGGCAGCGCGGCGCGCTGGAGGTGCTGCGCGAGCCGCTGGAATCAGGCCGGATCACGGTCTCCCGCGCCGGGCGCAGCGCGGAGTTCCCGGCGCGGTTCCAGCTGGTGGCGGCGATGAATCCGTGCCCGTGCGGATACGCGGGCGACCCCTCGGCGCGCTGCCGCTGCACCCCGGACATGGTCGCCCGCTACTGGGGCCGGCTGTCCGGACCGCTGCTGGACCGGATCGACCTGCACCTGGCGATGGCGCGCCTGCCGCCGGCGCAGCTGCGTGCCGATGCCCCGCCGGCCGAACCCAGTGCCAGCGTGCGGGGCCGGGTGGAAGCGGCCAGGCAGCGCCAGCAGGCGCGCGGTGCCGGCCTCAAC
This sequence comes from Pseudoxanthomonas sp., assembly GCA_052039535.1. Taxonomy (GTDB): domain Bacteria; phylum Pseudomonadota; class Gammaproteobacteria; order Xanthomonadales; family Xanthomonadaceae; genus Pseudoxanthomonas. The sequence continues at coordinate 9,273 of JBQGEI010000256.1, read as the reverse complement.
GCCCACCTGCCGCCCGCCGCGCTGGCCGCCTGCTGCGCCCTGGCTGCGCCGGAACAGGCCCTGCTGGAACAGGCCGCCGAACGCCTCCAGCTGACCGCGCGCAGCCTGCACCGGGTTCTTCGCGTGGCCCGCACCATCGCCGACCTGGACGCCAGCGAGGCCATCGGCCGGCCGCACCTGGCCGAGGCCCTCGGCTACCGTGCGCCGCTGCTGTTGCGCGACTGAGTCGCCGGCCCCGGCGCACGCCTGCGGCCTACCGTCCGTCGGCGGCGGCCGCGCCCATGGCTTGTGGCTGTCGACGTCCGCCGGCCGGGCACGCTAGCGTCGCCGTTCCGCTGCCATCCCGGCATGCGCTGGAGCCTTCCATGCACCGCACCACACTGCTTGTCGCCGGGCTCGCCCTGGCGCTGGCCGCCTGCAAGGGCGAGCCGGATCCGGTCGCCGCCACGCCCGACGCCCCGGCCGCGCCGAAGGAGGTCGAGCTGATCCCGCGCGATGCGCTGTTCGGCAACCCCGAGCGGGCCGGCGTGCAGATCAGCCCGGATGGCAAGTACCTCAGCTGGGTGGCGCCGGTGGACGGCGTGCTCAACGTGTGGGTGGCGCCGGTGGACGATCCGTCCGCTGCACGCGCGGTGACCCGCGACGACGCACGCGGCATCCGCAACTACTTCTGGTCCTTCCGCCCGGACACGCTGCTGTACCTGCGCGACACCGGCGGCGACGAGGACTTCCACCTCCATGCGGTGGACCTCACCGGCGGCGAGGCCCGCGACCTGACCCCCTTCGCGAAGACCACGGCCCAGGTGGTGTCGGTCAGCCCGTCGCATCCGGACAGCATCCTGGTCGGCATGAACGACCGCGACGCGCAGTGGCATGACCTGTACCGGGTCGAGCTGGCCAGCGGCCAGCGCACCCTGGTGGAGAAGAACACCCAGCAGATCGCCGGCTACCTGGTCGACGGAGACTACGGCCTGCGCTATGCCCAGCGCGCCCGTCCCGACGGCGGCATGGACGTGCTCAGGCGCGCCGGCAACGGCTGGGAAAAGGTGGACGACATCCCGTTCGAGGACGTGCTCACCACCAGCACGCTCGGCCTGACCCACGACGGCAGCACCCTGTACATGGCCGACTCCCGGCAGCGCGATACCGCCGCGGTGTATGCGGTGGACAGCGCCAGCGGCCAGCGCACCCTGCTTGCCGAGGACGCGCGCGCCGACATCGGCGGCGGGCTCAGCGACCCGCGCACCGGCCAGCTGCAGGCGGTGTCGGTGAACTACCTGCGCGAGGAGTGGAAGCCGGTCGGCGACGCGCTGGCCGCCGACCTGGACGTGCTCAAGGGCATCGGCCCGGGCGAGGCGGGCGTCAATGCGCGCACGCTCGATGACCGCACCTGGATCGTCGCCTATTCGGCCGCCGAATCGCCGGTGGTGTACTACCGCTACGACCGCACGCCCGGCAGCGGCGGCAAGCTCACCCGGTTGTTCTCGGCGCGCCCGGCGCTGGAAGGCAGACCGCTGCAGCCGATGTGGCCGCTGGAGCTGAAGTCGCGCGACGGCCTGACCCTGCCCAGCTACCTCACCCTGCCCGCGCACGCCGACACCAACGCCGACGGCAAGGCCGACCAGCCGGTGCCGATGGTGCTGCTGGTGCACGGCGGCCCGTGGGCGCGCGACAGCTACGGCTACAGCAGCTACGACCAGTGGCTGGCCAACCGCGGCTATGCGGTGCTGACGGTCAACTTCCGCGGCTCCACCGGCTTCGGCAAGGCCTTCACCAACGCCGGCGACGGCGAGTGGGCCGGCAAGATGCACGAGGACCTGATCGACGCGGTGCAGTGGGCCGTGGCCGAGGGCGTGACCACGGCCGACAAGGTGGCGATCATGGGCGGCAGCTACGGCGGCTACGCGACGCTGACCGGGCTGGCGTTCACCCCGGACACCTTCGCCTGCGGCGTGGACATCGTCGGCCCGTCCAACCTCAACACCCTGCTGGCCACCGTGCCGCCGTACTGGGCCAGCTTCTTCGAGCAGCTGACCCGCCGCATGGGCGACCCGCGCACCGAGCAAGGCCGCGCCTGGCTGACCGAGCGCTCGCCGCTGACCCGTGCCGACCAGATCCGCAAGCCGCTGCTGATCGGCCAGGGCGCCAACGATCCGCGGGTCAAGCAGGCCGAGAGCGACCAGATCGTGCAGGCGATGCAGGCCAAGGACATCCCGGTGACCTACGTGCTGTTCCCCGACGAGGGCCACGGGTTCGCCCGCCCGGAGAACAACAAGGCGTTCAACGCGGTGACCGAGGGCTTCCTGGGCCAGTGCCTGGGCGGCCGGGTGCAGCCGATCGGCGAGGACCTGTCCGGCTCGAGCATCACCGTGCCGGCCGGCGCCGACGGCGTGCCGGGCCTGGCCGAGGCGCTGGGCTCGCACACCCAGGACGTGCGCAAGTAAGGCCCTGCCGCGGTGCCGGCCGGCCAGGCCGGCACCGCCCGGGCGAGCGGCGCAGCTGCGCCTGCCGGTCGTGGGCGGGCGGGTACGCTGGTTCCCGCCTGCACGGCATCGAAGGCTGCGGGCCGCCCACGGGCAACGGCTGCGCGCGCCCGTGCAGCAGGGCTCCAGGCCCCGGAATGACCGCGCCGGTGTCGCAACAGCGTGGGACTAGCGTCGGCGGCCGTCCGCCCACACCTGGCCCTGGGGATCGAACTCGGCATTGCGCCTGCACGGGTCCGGCCAGCCGAACCCGGACACCGCCATGACTCCCTCCTCCAGCGGATCCAGGCCGAAGGCCTGTTCGATGTCGACCTCGTTGACCGCACAGGTGACGAAGGCCCCCAGGCCCAGGTCGGTGGCGGCCAAGTACAGGGTCTGCGAGAGGTGCCCGGCGTCCATGACCAGGGCACGGTAGGCCTTGGGATGGCCGCGGTACTTCCAGAACGAGCGTGCAAAGCGGGCCGCCTGCACCACCAGCACCGGCGCCTCGGCGAACCAGTGCTGGCCGGCAACCATGCGCAGTGCCAGCGCATCCAGCGGGCCGGCCACCGGCGCCAGGGGCTCCAGCGCGTGCCGCACCGGGTGGTAGTGGTAGAGGCCGGCCGGCACCCCCTCCACGCGCTGGACCAGCAGGTAGGCCCCGGTGGGATGCAGGCCGCCGCCGGACGGGCTGGTTTTCTTCAGGAACACCGTGTCCTCGTCGGCCCGCCAGTCGCCATGGGCGGCGAACACCCGCTCGAGCATCGACGCCAGGGCCGCCTGGGGCAACGGGCGATGCGGATCGAAGTTGCGGCAGGTGATGCGCCGGCGCAGCAGCTCGTCCAGGTTCCCGGTCGCCACCGCACGGGCAAGCGCCAGCGGCGGGCCGTGGCCGCCACGCGCGGCGACGGCCGGCGGCGGTACGCCGAGGTTCTGGCGCAATCCGCTGGCAGTGGCCAGCCCGGCCGCCTCGGTAGCCGCGGCCGCGTCACGGCCCTGCCAGCGCGCGGCCGCATGCATCATCGCCGCCGGCGGCCACCAGTGGCCGGCACGCACCCGGCAATCACGATCGGCGTGGAGGACATGCCGTTGCTCCACCGGCGCGGCGGCGATCAGCAGCCCTGCGTCCAGCAGCGGGCCCACCGCCTCCGGTGCGCCGGGCGACAGCGCCTCGCGCGTGGTCCATGCCTCGGCCGACGCGGCCCCCAGCAGCGCGAACCCGCCGGCATCCACCCCCACCGGTCGTGCCAGGTGCGGCGCGTGCGCGACCCACTCCCGGCTCCGGCGCAGGCCGTCACCGCCTGCCAGCAGCGAGCCCAGATCGAACCCCACCTGCTCCCTGGGCTCCAGGTACAGCACGGCACACCGGCGCAGCTCCATCCGTCCTCCGTTCAACCTTGCATATCCCCAGACCAGGCACGACGATGCCCCACCGCGCCAACCGGCGCGCATCCCAGGGGGAACACGCAATGCCCAGCCAGCCGATGGATCCGTCCATCATCGACGAACTGCTGCACCGGCTTTCCAGCGACGACACCTTCCGCGCGCTGTTCGCCAGCGATCCACGCGCCGCGCTGGCATCGCTGGGCTATACGCCGCCGGCGGAAGATCCGCTGCTGTGCGCGCAGACCACCGTGCTCGCCTCCAAGGAGGAGATCGCCGCGGCGCGCGACGCGCTGCGCGCGCACCTGGGCAGCAACGCGATCATGTCGGTGATCTTCAACTTCGAGGCCGGCCGGATCGGGGAATCGCTGGGCACCGCCTGACCGGCGCGGCTGCTGGAGGATCGTGCAGACCACGGTCCTTCAGCGTGCGGCGACCGCAGCCGGGCCGCCCGCGGCGACGTCCACCACGTTCAGCGGCTGCAGCACCTGTTCGGCGATGACCTCGCCCAACGCCTGGCCGCGATGCTCGCGCAGCCAGCGCCCGTGCTCGCCGGCCGCTGGCGCCAGCTCGCGCATGACCACGCGCGCCTGCACCAGCTCGGTGCCGTCCAGGTGGGGCTTGAGCAGTTCGACGCCTTCCACCGGGCGCCCCTCCAGGCGCAACTGGTTGGCTCGCACCAGCGCCACGATCTTGTCCAGCTGGCGGTTGCGCAGGCGCTGGGCCTCCGGCACCAGCCATTCCAGGCACCGTCCGGCGAGCGCCGGCTGGCCACTGCGCTGGGCCAGGTAGGCGAGCACCGCATAGCGGAACAGTTCCTCGTAGCGCGCGGGCATGTCGGCATCGGCCAGCACCGCGCGCGCCTGGGTCTCGGCCTCGGCCAGCTCGGCCAGCGGCAGCGTCTCGCCGGCCGCCACGCGCACCACCAGGTCGTTGAGCGCGAAGTGCCGCGGATACGGCGCCGGCAGGGCGGCGGCCTCCTTGCGCATGCGGGCCGCCAGGCGCCGGGCACGCTCGCCGTCGCGCGCGTCCAGGGCGATCGTCACCAGCCCGCGCTGCGCGTGCAGCCACAGCGGCAGGCCGTCCTCGGGCTTGATCGCCTCCAGCAGCGCCAGCGCCTCGGTCCGCTGCCCGCGCAGGAGCAGGGCCTCGGCACGGGCGCCTGCCTGCGCGGCCTTGCCGGCCTGGGCCGCCTGTTCCAGTGCCCGCAGCGCCTCGTCGGCGCGGCCCATCGCGGTGAGCGCGCGGGCCACGTGCACGAGGGTATAGGTGCGCTTGGGTGCCTGGGGCACCGAGCCGAGGCGCGCATGCTCCAGCGCCTCCTCGAAGCGGTTCTCCGCCAGCAGGTGCCAGGAGGCGTTGGACTGCGCCGGGTAGTGGTCCGGGTACAGCCGGGCCATGGTCAGCCAGTGCGACAGCGAGCCGCCCGCCGGCGATATCTCGGCCTGCCAGGCGTCGACCTGCAGCTGGTCGCGCGCGGTGAGCCTGTCGCGCACGCGGCTGGCGTCGCCGACGTGGCGCCGGGCCCGGGCAACGTCGCCGGAGGCCCAGGCGATGCTCGCCAGGCCGAGGTGGGCGCGCGCGAACTGCGGGTCCAGGCGGACCGCGCTCTCGAACAGGCCGCGCGCCTCGTCCCAGCTGCGCTGGGCCATGGCTTCCTCGGCCAGCGCATAGGCGCGCAACGCCTCCAGGTTGGAAGTGGTCGCCTGTGGCAGCGGCCGCGAGTGCTTGCGCACCGAGGCCACGGCCTCGCCGAAATTGCCGCGCAGCCCCGCCGAAACGCGGTCGATGGAGGCCAGCACCGAACCCAGGCCCCGGCCAGCGGCCTGCTCGGTATGGACGGTGTGCTGGGTCGCCGGGTCGACCACTTCCACCGAGAACTGCAGCTGGTCGTCGACCTCGTTGACCACCGGGACGATCACCGCGCGCGCGCCCTCGCGCACCGCCACCTGCGAGGCGATGGCACGGTCCAGCACGGTGGACTGCGGATCCAGCCGCATCTGCTCGAGGGTCTGCTGGACCTTCAGGTCGCTGAGCACGTTGACGTGGCGCGACTGCTCCAGGCTGATCCGGAACGCCTGCGCCAGCGACTGGTCCAGCACCGGCTGGCCGGTCAGATTGCGCAGGTCCGCGACCACCACCCAGTCGCGCTCGGCGAAGGCGATCGCCGGCTCGGAGCGGGTGAACATCCACAGCGCCACGCCCAGCCCCAGCACCACCACGGCCTCGGCCATCAACGCCATCGGCCGCCGCCACAGCGGCAGGTCGCGGCGGGTCTTGGAATCGCCGCGCGGCGCCCGCAGCGGCGCCAGCCCGGGCTCGCCGACCTCGTGAACCTCCTGCACCTCGGGCATGCCCTTGAAGCGCCAGCGCCCGTGCGAGCGCCACTGCAGCGCTTCGCCCCGCGGGCCCAGCTCGCGCGCGGCGCGGCGCACCAGCGGCCCGGCCACCGACGACAGCAGGATCTGCCCGGGCCGGGCCAGCTGCATCAGCCGCGCGGCCAGGGGCTTGGCCAGGCCCTCGATCTCCATCGACTTGGCACCGGCCTGCACCGCTTCGTCGCTGTTGTGCCACATCAGCACCTCGCCGACATGCAGGCCGGCGCGCGCGCGCAGCGGCGTGATGCCGTGCGTCTTGCCGAGGCTCTCCAGCCCGGCCCGGTAGTCCAGGGCGAAGCCCAGGCCATCCAGCGGGCGCTCGAAGATCAGCAGCAGACCGTCGGAGCGGTCGATCAGGCGGCCGCGCCAGCGCTGCTGCAGGCCGAGCACGAAACTGTCGTGGGCACGGAAGAAGGCCGCCGCGCCGGCGTCGCCGAGCCGCTCGACCACGGCGGTGGAATCGCACAGGTCGGTCAGCAGCAGGGTGCGCAGCTGGGGCGCATCGACGGTCGGGGCGGTTGCACCATTCATGGGCGGCCTCCTCAGGCCAGGGGCCCGGGGTGTTCCCCGGTCCAGCACACGCGGTTGCCGCCCTGGCGTTTGGCCTCGTACAGGGCCTCGTCGGCAGAGGCGTACCAGTCGTTCCATTCGCGACCGGTGTCGACCAGGCAGGCGCCGACGCTCACCGGGCAGATCGCCGGCACGGCCTGCTGCAGGTTCAGCAGGTTGCGGGTGGTGGCCAGCACGAATTCGGCGTAGCGCAGCACCTCCTGCGGCGTCTGCGCCTGCACCAGCAGGCAGAACTCGTCGCCGCCCAGGCGGCAGGGCACGTCGTCCGGGCCGGCCGCCGAGCGCAGCATGGCGGCGATGTTCTGCAGCACGCGGTCGCCCACCAGGTGGCCATGTTCGTCGTTGACGCGCTTGAAGCGGTCGCAGTCCACCACCAGCAGTCCCAGCCCACCCTTGAAGCCGACCCGGCGGCATTCCTGCAGGTGCAGCGTCAGCCCGCGCCGGTTGTACAGGCCGGTGAGCTCGTCGATGCGGATCAGCTCTTCGGTCTGGTTGAGCTGGTGGGTGGTGGCGTAGAGGTCGTCCAGCGCCGTTTCCAGGTCGTGGTTGCGGCGCCGCAGCTGCCGGATCAGGCCCTGCTCGTTGAGCACCACGCGGGTGATGGCGCGGCGCAGGAACTGCGCCACCAGGGCGGGATCGCGCTCGACCAGCTGCTGGAACCCGTCCTCGCCCAGCTCCACCAGGCGGGTGTCGCGCACGGCGGTGGCATCAGCGCTGCGGGTGTGCTCGCCGACCAGCAGGCCGAGTTCGCCGAAGAATTCGCGGGGGCCGAGCTGCTTGAGCGCCAGGTCGCTGCCGAAGTCCAGCTCGACCTCGCCCTCCACCACCAGGTACATGAGCCGGCCGACCTCGCCACGGCGGAACAGGCACTCGCCCGCGCGCACCTGGCGGGAGCGGCCCATGGACGCGAACAGCGCGTACTCGCGCGCGGCCAGCGTCGCCGCGGCCTCGTCCCGTCCCTCAGTGGTCCAATCCTGCAGCGTGCCCCACGCCACACCGTCGCCGGACATTCCCTCGCTCCACCGCTTCCCCCGGGGATCGCGCAAGATACCACGGCAATTGCCAGCCCCGTCACAGTTCGGCCGGGCCGCCGGCGCCGGTTTCCCGGTGCCGGCGCCACGTGCTCAGGCCGCGTCGCGGTCCTGGAACTGCGCCTCCTCGGTGGACCCGGCCAGCGCGGTGGTCGATGACTGTCCCTGCTGGATGGCCTGGGTGACCGCGTCGAAGTAGCCGGTGCCCACCTCGCGCTGGTGCCGGACCGCGGTGAAGCCACGCTCGGCCGCGGCGAATTCCGCTTCCTGCAGTTCGACGAAGGCGCTCATCTGGCGGCGGGCATAGCCGTGCGCCAGGTTGAACATCGAGTAGTTCAGCGCGTGGAAGCCGGCCAGGGTGATGAACTGGAACCTGTAGCCGTAGCTGGCGATTTCCTTCTGGAACTTCGCAATCGTGGCGTCGTCCAGGTTCTTCTTCCAGTTGAAGCTCGGCGAGCAGTTGTAGGCCAGCAGCTTGCCGGGGAACTTCGCATGGACCGCCTCGGCGAACCTGCGCGCGAACTCCAGGTCCGGCTTGCCGGTCTCGCACCACACCAGGTCCGCGTAGGGGGCGTAGGCCAGGCCGCGGCTGATCGACTGTTCCAGGCCGTTGCGCACCTTGTAGAAGCCCTCGACCGTGCGCTGCCCGGTGCAGAACGGCTTGTCGTTGTCGTCGATGTCGGAGGTCAGCAGGTCGGCAGCCTCGGCATCGGTGCGCGCGATCAGCAGGGTCGGCACGCCCATGACGTCGGCGGCCAGGCGCGCGGCGTTGAGCTTCTCCACCGCCTCGCGGGTCGGCACCAGCACCTTGCCGCCCATGTGGCCGCATTTCTTCACCGAGGCCAGCTGGTCCTCGAAGTGCACGCCGGCGGCGCCGGCCTCGATCATCGCCTTCATCAGCTCGAACGCGTTCAGCACGCCTCCGAAGCCGGCCTCGGCATCGGCGACGATCGGCTGCAGGAAGTCGATCTCGTCCTTGCCTTCGGCGTGATGCAGCTGATCGGCGCGCAGCAGGGTGTTGTTGATGCGCCTGACCACCGCCGGCACCGAGTCGGCCGGGTACAGCGACTGGTCCGGGTACATCTGCCCGGCCAGGTTGGCATCGGCGGCCACCTGCCAGCCGGACCGGTAGATCGCCTTCAGCCCCGCCTTGACCTGCTGCATGGCCTGGTTGCCGGTCAGCGCGCCGAGCGCGTTGACGAAGTCCTTTTCATGCAGGTACTTCCACAGCTTCTCCGCGCCCAGCCGTGCCAGCGAATGCTCGACGTGGACGGTGCCGCGCAGGCGCACGACATCGGCAGCGGTGTAGTTGCGGGCGATGCCTGCCCAGCGCGGATCGGTGTTCCATTCGTGCTGGATCTGCTCGGCGGTCTTCAGCGTGCTCATGGTGGGTCTCCGTGGGGCGTGGGGGCAGGGGTCACCGGTGGGGCGCATGGGGCGGGTGGTGGG
>JBQGEI010000255.1:0-4022 GCA_052039535.1 Pseudoxanthomonas sp. | reverse complement strand
CGGAACAGCTCCGGGGCGAAGTTGGGGATGCCGGTGAACGCCAGCGACTCGCCCTCGGTGAAGGTGTCGCCGATGGAGATGGTGCCGTGGTTGTGGATGCCGATCACATCGCCCGGCCAGGCCTCGGCGGCGATCTCGCGGTCCGAGGCCATGAAGGTCAGCGCGTTGGCCAGCTTCACCTCCTTGCCGGTACGCACGTGGAAGGCCTTCATGCCGGCGGCGAACCGGCCCGAGCACACACGCATGAACGCGACCCGGTCGCGGTGCTGCGGATCCATGTTGGCCTGGATCTTGAACACGAAGCCGGTCAGGCGCGGTTCCTGCGGCTGCACCTCGCGCCCGGTGGTGGCGCGTGCCTGCGGCGATGGCGCGTGTTCGACGAAGAAGTCCAGCAGTGGCTGCACGCCGAAATTGTTCACGCCCGAGCCGAAGAACACCGGCGTCTGCTCGCCGCGCAGGTACTTGTCCTTGTCGAACGGGTCGGCCGCGCCCTGCACCAGTTCCAGTTCCTCGCGCAGCTGGGCCAGCATCTGCGCGCCGACCTTCTGCTCCAGGCCCGGGGCATCCAGCGAGGGGAAGATGGTCGAGTCCTGGCGGGTGAAGTTGCGGCCCTGCTCGTACAGGTGGACCTCGCCGCTGACCAGGTGGACCACGCCCTTCAGGCGCTGGCCCATGCCGATCGGCCAGGTCACCGGCGCGCACTTGATGCCGAGCACGGTCTCGATCTCGTCCAGCAGCTCGATCGGCTCCTTGCCCTCGCGGTCGAGCTTGTTGATGAAGGTCATGATCGGCGTGTCGCGCAGGCGGCACACCTCCATCAGCTTGATCGTGCGCTCCTCCACGCCCTTGGCCACGTCGATCACCATCAGGGCCGAATCCACCGCGGTCAGCACGCGGTAGGTGTCCTCGCCGAAGTCGGCGTGGCCGGGGGTATCGAGCAGGTTGACGATGCACCCCTCGTAGGGGAACTGCATCACCGAGGAGGTCACCGAGATGCCGCGCTCCTTCTCCAGCGCCATCCAGTCGGAGGTGGCGTGGCGGGCGGCCTTGCGCCCCTTGACCGAGCCGGCCATCTGGATCGCGCCCCCGAACAGCAGCAGCTTCTCGGTGAGCGTGGTCTTGCCGGCGTCGGGGTGCGAGATGATCGCGAAGGTGCGCCGGCGCGCGGCTTCGGTGGAGACTTCGGGCATGGGGCAAGGCGCCGGGCGGCGCGCGGTCGGGCGGGGAAGCCGGCGATTATACGGGCCCGGGGGGCGGGCGCTCCCGGCCCCGCGATCCCTCCGTTCAGTGCTGCAGCCAGGGGTGGGGCAGGTGTCGCAGCCGGCCGACCGCCCCCAGGTGCACGACCACGCCGGCGAGCAGGGCCAGGCTCCAGGCCCCATGCAGCCAGGCCGGCAGCGCCGGGGTACGCAACCCCACCAGCATGCCCGCCACCAGCGCGACCACCAGCAGCATCGCCAGTCCCAGCGGGATCCAGCGGCCCGCGCGCCAGTGCAGGCAGGCGACGGTGGCACCGGCCAGCAGCGCGGCGCCTGCGGCGCTGCTCCAGAGCAGCAGCGGGTAATACGGGCGCGGCGCATCGATGGCCAGGCCGAAGCCCGCCATCACGGCCAGTGTGGGCAGGCCGCGCACGATCATCTGGCGCACCAGCAGGCCCGACAGCCAATGCGCCGGCTGCCGCGGCAGGCCGGGCAGCAGGGCCAGTTCATGCAGGCCCAGGGCCGGCCGCCAGAACAGGGAATGGAGCCGGACCAGGGGCGCCAGCGCCGCGCTCAGGACCATCAGCGGAGCGAACATGAGCCCGACGTGGAGCTTGCCGCCGGCGCCACTGCCCAGCAGCAGCCAGAGCGCGGCCACCGCCAGCATCGGCCCCTGCGCGGCCAGCACGTTGCCGGCGGTGTTGCGCCCGAAGCCCGGGCCCAGCGCGATGGCCAGCGCCTGCCCGGGTTCGCGGTGCAGGCCGGTGCCGACCGGCGTGTCCTGGGCAAGCAGGCCTGCGCCGGCCCCGGATCGGGTCGCGTGCCACGGGCTGCCCATCGCGCCGGCCGGCCGGCCGAATGCCAGTGCCAGCGGCGTGGACCACTGGCCGGCCGGCGTGCGCCGGCGGGCAAGGCCGACCCAGCAGGCGGCGCTCATGCCCAGCAACGCCAGGGCAGTGGCGCCCAGCAGCACGGGCGAGGCCATCCAGCCCTCGAGGGTGCTGTCGTCCAGTTCGCCCGGCAGCCAGCGCAGACCGGCGCTGGCGGCGATGAAGACCCACATCAGCCAGGGCGGCATGCTCACCCACAGCAGGCCCAGGGCGGCGCCCGCGCCGAGGCCGGCGAGGGCGTACCCCAGCGCGATCCCCGGGGCGGCCGCGGCGTGCAGCGTGGCCGGCAGCAGCACGCCCAGGGCCGCGGCCATCAGGCCCTGCAGCCAGGCCTGGCGGCGCCAGTACGGCAGTCGCTCCTGCGCCGCGCCGGCGGCCAGTGCCAGCAGGCGGGCGCCGGCCAGCATGGCCCAGAACAGCGTCAGGATCGCACTGGCCAGCAGTCCGCCGCGGGCGGCCTGGTCGCCCAGGTCCAGCCACGCCAGCAGCGGGCCGATGCCAGCGCTGGCCAGGACCATGGCATTGCTCCAGCCGCCGGCGGTCACCACCGTGCGCAGCGCGGCAGGAAGCGCCGGCCGGCGCGGGGCCGTCAGTGTCACCGCGCTCATCCGGCCACCTCCACGAACAGGTCCTCCAGTCCCAGCCGGTCCACGCGCAGGCCCTCGATCCCCGGCAGGGTGGCGGTGCCCGTGGGCGTGGCGATGATCAGCACCTGGCTGCCGTCGTCCAGCGCGCGCCGGGCAAGTTCGCCGGGCACCGCCTGTGGCAGCCGCGTGCCGGCCGCGGCCGGTACCGTGACCCGCATGACCTCGTCCTTGAGCTGCTCCAGGCCGCGGTCCAGCACGATCCGCCCCTGGTGCAGGAAGGCCACCCGCGAGGCGACCCGCTCCAGGTCACTGACGATGTGGCTGGAGAACAGGACGGTGGTGCCGGTGTCCACCGTCTGCTCCACCAGCTCGCGCAGCAGCTCGCGGCGGGCCACCGGGTCCAGCGCGGAGGCCGGCTCGTCCAGCACCAGCAGCGCCGGGCGTGGCGCCAGCGCCCGCGCCAGGGCCAGCCGCTGCGCCTCGCCCGGAGAGAGCTTGCCGATCTGGCGGGCGGGATCGATGTCCCAACGCCGCAGCAGGGCCGCGGCGTGGGCCGGATCCCACTGCGGGTACAGCTGGCCGAGGTACTGGAACAGCTGGCCCACCTTCATCCAGGCGAAGGCCTGCGGCTGCTGCGGCACGTAGCCCAGCCGCGCCTTGCGGGCGTCATCCAGGGCCAGCGCCGGCGCGCCGAAGACCCGCGCCTGTCCGCCCTGCGGCCTCAGCAGGCCCAGCAGGCACCCGATCAGGCTGCTCTTGCCGGCGCCATTGCGGCCGATCAGGCCCAGCACCTCGCCCTGCGGCAGGTGCAGGTCCACGCCACGCAGTACCTCCCGGCGCCCATAGGCCAGGCGCAGGTCGCTGGCGGCCAGCGGCAGGTCCAGGTCCAGGGCCGGGTCCGGGGTCGGAACGTGGGGAGCGGCCAGTGCGTTCATGTCGGGTCCTCTTCGAGCAGTTGGCGTAGCCGCGCGAGCACGCGGTCCACGGGGAGTTCCAGTTCGCGGCTGTGGCGGGCGGCCTCGCGCAGGGCCGGGTCAAGCTGGTGCATGCGCATCCCGACGCTGGCGGTGGCCCCCGCACCCGCCGCCACCACCATCCCCTTTCCCCGCAGGCGCTCCAGCAGGCCTTCGGCCTCCAGCTGGCTGTAGGCGCGCGAGACCGTCATCGGGTTGATCGCGTGCGCGGCGGCGACCTCGCGCACCGAAGGCAGGCCATCGCCGGGGCGCAGCTGGCCGGCGCTCACCAGGCGGCGCAGCTGCTCGACGATCTGGCGGTAGATCGGGTCGGGCAGGGCCGGGTTGACGTGGAGGAGGTGTGCATCCATGTGTATCAATACAACAATACAC
>JBQGEI010000254.1:0-2821 GCA_052039535.1 Pseudoxanthomonas sp. | reverse complement strand
CCACCAATACCCGCATCGTGCTGGCCGCCCGCCCCCGGGGCGAGCCGGTCGCCACCGATTTCCGCACCGAACAACACCCGCTGCCGTCCCCGGGCCCGGGCCAGGTGCTGCTGCGCAACCTCTGGCTGTCGCTGGACCCGTACATGCGCGGGCGCATGAACGATGCCCGCTCCTATGCGCCGCCGGTGGCGCTGGGCGAAGTGATGGATGGCGGCACCGTGTCGGAGGTGCTCGAATCGGCGCATCCGGACTGGAAGCCGGGCGACCTGGTGCTGGCGCACGGCGGCTGGCAGACCCATGCCCTGGCCGACGGCGCCCAGCTGCGCCGGCGGATCGACCCGGCCGGCCCGCCGCCCAGCACCGCGCTGGGCGTCTACGGCATGCCCGGGTTCACCGCTTACGCCGGCCTGCGCGAGATCGGCCGCCCGAAGCCGGGCGAGACCGTGGTGGTGGCGGCGGCGGCCGGGCCGGTGGGCGCGACGGTGGCCCAGATCGCGAAGCTGCAGGGCGCACGCGTGGTCGCCATCGCCGGCGGCGCCGCCAAGACCGCATGGCTGCGCGAGGAGGCCGGCGTCGACGTGGCCCTGGACCATCGCGACCCGGAATTCGCCGCGCGGCTGCAGGCGTCGGTGCCCGGCGGCATCGACGTCTACTTCGAGAACGTCGGCGGACATGTGTTCGATGCGGTGATGCCGCTGCTCAGCGAGCATGCGCGCGTGCCGGTGTGCGGCTTGGTGGCCCACTACAACGATACCGCGCCACCGCCGGGACCGGACCGGCTGCCGCGGCTGATGTCGCTGGTGCTGTCGCGCCGCGTCACCGTGCGCGGCTTCATCCAGGGCGACTTCCTGGCGCTGTACCCGGAATTCCTGCGCCAGATGGGCGCGTGGCTGGGCGACGGCAGCATCCGCTACAGGGAGGACGTGGTCGAGGGACTGGAACAGGCACCGCAGGCGCTGGCCGGCATGCTGCGCGGCTCGAACTTCGGCAAGCTCGTGGTGCGCCTTTGCTGACGCTCAGGCCAGGCGCAGCGCATCCGGGTACGGCGGGGTGTCCGGCCAGTGGCCGGCACGCAGCTGGGACTGGAGCGCGCGCCACCACTGCGGCTGGAACAGGCCGGGATGGGTGGCCTCCAGCGCCGTGAGCAACGGCGGCGGCAGGCCCATGAACTGGCCGAAGCGTGCCGGGAAGACGTCGTCCGGGCCGACGTGGAACCAGGGCTCGGCGGCAACCTGCTCCTCGTAGGTCGTGGCCTGCGGCCAGTCGCGGAAACGCAGTTCGGACACCGCGCGGATCTCGTCGTAGTCGTAGAACACCACCCGGCGGTGGCGCGAAACGCCGAAATTCTTCAGCAGCATGTCGCCGGGGAAGATGTCGTTGCGCGCCAGGTCCACGATCGCCTGGCCGTAGTCCAGCACCGCCTCGCGCCGCGCCTGCGCGCCCTGCTCGCGCAGGTACAGGTCCAGCGGCCGCAGGCGGCGCTGCACGTAGCACAGGGACAGCACCACGTCCTCGCCGTCCACCGAGACGCTGGCCGCGCATTCGGCGCGCAGCTGCCGCAGCAGCGCCGGGTCGAAGCGCGCCACCGGGAAGCGCAGGTGCCGGAACGGCTGCGCGTCCAGCAGGCGGCCCACCCGGTCCAGCCGGAACACGCGCCCGTACTGCGTCTGCACGTCCGCCGGCGTGGCCTGCTTGGGCCAGGCGAAGCGGTCGCGGATCACCTTGAACACCAGCGGCTGGCCCGGCAGGGTGAACACCGCCATGACCATGCCCGGCGTGCCTTCGGCCGGCACCAGGCGCTCGGCCGGGTGGGCGTGGAAGTAGCGGAAGAAGCTGCGGTAGCGTTCGGTCTTGCCCTGCTTGGCGCGGCCCAGCACGGTGTAGATCTCGTCCACCGGCTTGTGCGGCAGCAGGCTGCGCAGGAACACCACCGCATCGCCCACCGTGGGCAGGTCGGCCTGGAAATAGCTGCGCGACACGCCGAACAGCTGGGCCACGTCGGCGCGCCGGGTCAGCACGGCCTCTGCGCGGATGCCGGCGGCGTCGTTGACCAGGGCCACCACGCAGGGCGAGAAGCGGTGCTCGCCGAATACCCGGCCCACCAGGTAGGCGCGGCGCTCGCGGTAGAACACCGTGTGCAGCAGCTCGATCGCCCGCACCGGGTGCTCGCCCCAGTGCGCCAGATCGTCCTGCAGCCGCACGGCGATCGCCGCCGCACAACGGGCCAGGTGGGCGTAGGGCACGTCGAAGCGGCAGTCGCCCAGCACCCGGGCGAAGGCCTCGGCCGGGCGGGTGGACGACACCGCGTAGGCATGGCGCGCCACCGGGTGGGTGATGGCATCGGTCGGTTCGATGTCCAGGGCCACGAACTCGATGTCCGGGTCTACCCCGCGGGTGCCGAAGAAGCGCCGCGCCAGCGTGTTGAAGAACGTCTTGTAGAGCTCGGCGTCGATCGCCCCGTCGATGGCCGCGGCGTAGGCGTCCCGCACCTGCCGCCAGAACGCCCGGTCCCGCGAGTGTCGCCCCAGCGACCGTTGCAGCGCCGCGCGGCACGCGTCGATGCACAGGTCGTAGAGGTCCAGGCGTTCGGCGGCATCGTCGCGCGCGCCGGCCCAGTCACGCGCCTCGAAGCGCCGCCTGGCGCGGCGGCTGATCGCGGCGAAGCGGGCGTGGTAGTCGTCGAAGGCCCCGCGCACCTGCGAGGCGATGGCATCGGCAGCGCTCATGCGCCGATCCTAGCCGCAGTGCCCGCCGCGGGGGCGCTGGAGCCGCATCCCGCACGGCGGGCGTGCGCCGCCCGGGCCTGAGGCCCGAAACGCGA
>JBQGEI010000253.1:0-22490 GCA_052039535.1 Pseudoxanthomonas sp. | reverse complement strand
GCATGACCGACGAAGCCGTACGCCTCAACAAACACATCGCCGCCACCGGCTTCTGTTCCCGCCGCGAGGCCGACCGCCTGGTCGCCGAACGCCGCGTCACCGTCAACGGCCAGCCGGCCGGGGTCGGCGCGGTGGTCGGCGCCGGCGACGAGGTCCGGGTGGATGGCCAGCCGCTCAAGGCCCGCACCGCCCGCCCCGGGCGCCGCCGGCACGTGTACATTGCGCTGAACAAGCCGGTCGGCATCACCTGCACGACCGAGACCGCGGTCAAGGGCAATATCGTCGACTTCGTGGGGCACGAGCAGCGCATCTTCCCGGTCGGACGGCTGGACAAGGATTCGGAAGGGCTGATCCTGCTCACCAGCAACGGCGATATCGTCAACGAGATCCTGCGTGCCGAGAACGGCCACGAGAAGGAGTACCTGGTGGCGGTGAACAAGCCGGTGACCGACGAGTTCCTGCGTGGCATGGCCCGTGGCGTGCGCGTGCACGGCCAGATGACCCTGCCGTGCCGGGCCACGCGCATCGGCAAGTTCGGGTTCCGCATCGTGCTCAGGCAGGGGCTCAACCGCCAGATCCGCCTGATGGCGGCCGCGTTCGACTACCGCGTGACCCAGCTGCGGCGGGTGCGCATCGACAACGTGCGCCTGGGGATGCTCAAGCCCGGGCAGTGGCGCAACCTCACCACGGAGGAGCTGCGGGGCCTGCTCCCGCAGTTCAGCGACTGGTGAGCCGGTCCGGTCGCGTGCCTGGTGCACCCCGTCCCGAGCTGCCGGACAACGAGCCGGCGCGCCTGGCGGCGCTGCGCGCCACGCGGCTGCTGGACAGCCCGCGCGAGCAGTCCTTCGACGACCTGGTGGCCCTGGCCGCGGCGGTGACCGGCGCGTCGATGTCCGCCGTGTCGCTGGTGGATGCCGACCGGCAGTGGTTCAAGGCGTGCTGGGGCTTCGAGGCCTCGCAGACGGCGTTGCAGTATTCGCTGTGCGCGCACGCCATCCTGCAGCCGCGGCAGATGCTGGTGGTGGAGGACACCCTGGCGGATCCGCGCTTTGCCGGCTTCGAGCTGGTGGGCGGCCCGCTCGGCGTGCGCTTCTATGCCGGCGTGCCGTTGCTGGACGGGGAGGGCAATCCACTGGGCACGCTGTGCGTGTTCGATACCCGTCCGCGCGGGCTGGACGCGGTGCAGGCCACCGCCCTGCGCGCCCTGGCCCGCCAGGCCGGCTACCTGATCGAACTGCGACGCACCACCGAGGCGCTCAACCTGCAGATGCGCGAGCGCGCGTGGTACGAGCAGCAACTGCTGCACTACTCGCAGTTGCTGGAGGAACAGAACGCGGACCTGGCGCTGCAGACCCGCACCGATCCGCTGACCGGCCTGACCAACCGGCGGGGCTTCGGCGAGGCGCTGGCGCTGGCCGTGGAGCAGGCGGCCGCCGACGGCCTGCCGCTGTCGGTGGCGATCCTGGACCTGGACCACTTCAAGGCGGTCAACGACGCCTGGGGCCATGCCGAGGGCGACCGGGTGCTGGCGCGGGCCGGGCGCCTGCTGGCGTCCCACGTCCAGCACCCGGCGCTGGCGGGCCGCTATGGCGGTGAGGAGTTCGCGGTGCTGCTGCCCGGCATGGACCTGGCGCAGGCGCACGGCTATTGCCAGCAACTGTGCCGGGCCGTGGCCGCGCTGGAGGGGAATTTCGAGGTCACCACCAGCATCGGGGTGAGCCAGTGGCGCGCCGACGAGGAGCCGTTGCACGCGCTGACGCGTGCCGATGCCGCGCTGTACCGGGCCAAGCAGGGCGGCCGGAACCGGGTCGAGACCGCCGGCTAGGCAGCTGCGATCAGTCGACCAGCCGGCGTGCCGCATCCGGCGCCGGTGGCTGCAGGGCCTGCGGCGGGCGCCGCCGCGACAGCAGCGGGTCCAGGAACACCGCCGCCAGGATGATCACCACGCCCGCATAGAACTGCAGGCTCAGTTCGCGCTGCTCGCCCAGCAGCAGTGCCGCCAGTACGATCGCGTAGACCGGCTCCAGGTTGGTCACCAGCTGCACCGCGTAGGCGCTCATGTGGCGCAGCGCGACCAGCGCCAGCGCGAACGGCAACAGGGTGCAGGCCAGCGCCAGCACCAGCAGCAGGGCGCCGTCGCGCAGGCCGGGCAGCGCCAGCAGCTCCCCGGCGAAGGCCGGCAGCAGCAGCGGCATCAGCGGTGCCAGCGCCGTCAGCGCCACGGTCCCGGCACCCAGTTCCAGCGCGGTGACGGTCAACGGGTCGGCGCGGTCCACCAGGCGCTTGTTGAGCGAGCCGAACACCGCCACCAGCAGCGCCGACAGCGCACCTACCGCCACGCCGGCGCGCATGCCTTCGGGCACGCCGCCCACCACCAGGGCCACGCCCGGCAGGACCGCGACCCCAAGTACCAGCTCGCGCGGGCGGAACGGCCGGCGCGCCACCCACGGCTCGATCACCGCGGTGAACACCGGGGCCAGGGCGATACAGGTCGCGGCCACCGAGGCGTTGGCCAGCTTGATCGCCCCGTAGAAGGTGAGCCAGTGCAGCGCCACCAGCACGCCCACGCCGCAGTAGCCGGCGACCAGCGGCGGCGGCAGCGTGCGCAGCCCGCGCCAGACCTGCGGCAGCAGCATCAGTGCGGCGACCACCAGCAGCATGCGCCACCACACCAGCGGCAGCGCGGGCATCTGGATCAGCTTGCCGAGGATCGCGGTGAAGCCCCACAGCAGGACGCAGAAGTGGACCTGCAGCAGGGCGCGGGAGTGGTCGTTCATCGGCATGGCGCATTATCGCCCGCCGCGATGGCGGGCAACCGTGCCGCAGGTCAGGAACGCGGCGTTTCCGGCGGGGCCGCCGGTGCGCCCAGCCACCCGGCCAGGCCCAGCCCGGCCACCGACAGCGCGGCGCCGACGGTGGCCAGCAGCATGTCCTTCTGCGCGTCCCATTCGTCGCCCTGGGTGCCGAGGTAGGCCTGCCCCAGGTCGCCGCCGAACATGCTGGCGGCCAGCCACTCGAAGATCTCGAACAGCAGCGCGTGGGACATGATGAAGCTCACCGGCAGCAGGTAGCGCCACGGGCCGCGCGGCGGCGCCACGCGGTCCAGCAGCTCGACGCAGGTCGGCACCAGCAGCAAGCCGTAGCAGAAGTGCACGAGCCGGTCGAAGGAGTTGCGCTGCAGCCCGAAGACGGCATCGGGCGAGAACCCGAAGGCCTGCCTGGCGAACGCGTCGTATGGCACTTCCGCGTAGGTGTAGTGCGCGCCGACCGCGTGCAGCAGCCCGAACACGAACAGCCCGATGCAGCTGGGCCAGGACAGCGGCAGGCGCCGCCAGGCAAAGGGCAGGGCGATGACCGCGGCCACCACCAGCACGTTCTCCAGTGCCCAGTCCTCGCGGTAGCGCGGATCGACCGCCAGCAGCAGCCAGGCCAGGGCGTACACGCCAAGCAGGACCAGGGCGTGGCCGCTGGGGACGGGAGTACGTGGCAGGAGGGCGCGGCTCATCGGCGCGCATCCTCGCATGGACCGCGCTGTGCCGGCAGCCCTGGCGGCGGGCGCCGGGAGCGTCGGCTCAGCCCGCGGCCAGACGTTTCAGCAGGGCCCGGGCCGCCGCCGGGTTGCGTTCCTTGGCCGCGGAGATGAAGAACACGAACACCTCGCGCGGCTGCCCGTCGGACAGGCGCGGGCCGACATGGGCGAGGTCCTCCGGATCGCCGCCGCGGTTCCAGGTGCGGGCACGCGCGGCCCAGGCGTCGAGTTCGGATGGCGTGTAGCCCTTGGCCAGGCCGGGGCGGGCCCGCATCACCCGCGCGTAGGCGAAATCGGCGGTGAGGTCGCCGAAGGAGGGATGTTCGTCCGAGTCCGCACAGACCAGGGCGATGTTGTGTGTGCGCAGCAGCGTCAGCAATCCGGGGGTGAACAGCGCCGCATCGCGCAGCTCCAGCGCGTGGCGCAGCGGTCGCCCGCCGGCCTCGCGGGGCAGCAGCCGGGCGAAGGCGTCCAGCGCCTCCGGCGACGGACTCTGACCGCGGTCGAACTGCCACAGGATCGCGCCCAGGCGGTCGCCGAGCGTGGCGATGCCCTCCACAAAGTCCTCCACCTGGGTGCCGGTACCGGCCAGCTGCCGGCTGGCCATGATCCGCTTGGGTGCCTTGGCGGTGAACACGAACCCGGGCGGGGTCTCATCGCGCCAGCGGGCGTAGGTGTCCGGCTTCTGCGCGCCGTAATAGGTGCCGTTGATCTCGATCGCCGTGAGCTGGCGGCTGGCGTACTCCAGCTCGCGGCGCTGCACCAGCTTTTCCGGGTAGAACACGCCGCCGCGCCATGGCGCGTAGGTCCAGCCACCGATGCCGACCCGGATGCGCGGGCCGTTGTCCGGAGTGGGCGGCGTGGAATCGAACAGGTCGGCCATGGCGGGCTCCGCTGGGGGATCGGCAGGGGATCGGCAGGGGATCGTAGCCGAGCCGGCGCACGTGCCCGTGCACGCTGCGGGCCGACACCGGGCGGCCACGTGCCCGGCTGCGCCTAGAATCGCTCACCACCTGCACCGGAACTCCTGCCCATGGCGCCGCGCCTGCCCCTGCTGCATATGTCCTGCCTATTTGCCGTCGGCCTGGCCGCACTTGCCCCGCTGCCGGGCTGGAGCGCCGACGCCAGCCCGGCGCCTGTGCGGCACGCGCCTGCCAGCCCGCTGGATCCGGCGCAGCTGTCGACATGGGTCGAACAGGCACGCGCACGCTTCGAAGTGCCCGGCATCGCCGTGGCCGTGGTCAAGGATGGCCAGGTCGTGTTCGAGGGCGGCTGGGGCGTACGCGAGCTGGGCAGGCCGGCGCCGGTGGACGGGCGCACCCAGTTCGCCATCGCCTCCAACACCAAGGCGTTCACCGCCGCGGCCCTGGCGGTGCTGGTCGACGAAGGCAGGCTGGACTGGGACGACAAGGTCACCGAACACCTGCCGTGGTTCCGCATGTCCGATCCCTACGTGACCGCCAACCTGCAGGTGCGCGACCTGCTGACCCACCGCAGCGGGCTGGGGCTGGGCGCCGGTGACCTGCTGTTCTGGCCGGGCAGCACCTACGACACCCCCGAAGTGGTCCGGCGGCTGGCACACGTGCCGCTGGCGACAGGCTTCCGCGAACGCTACGCCTACGACAACATCCTCTACGCGACGGCGACCCTGGTGATCGAACAGGCCAGCGGCCGCTCCTACGCGCAGTTCCTGCACGAGCGGTTCTTCGCCCCGCTGGGCATGGACGACACCCGCGCCAACGCCGATGCCCTGCGCCCCGGCGACGCGCCCGCCACCGGCCACGCCAGGGCCGACTTCACCACCCTGCAGCCGACCTTCGCACTGACCTGGCACAACGCTTCCGGCGCCGGCGGCGTGTACTCCAGCGCCCACGACATGGCGCGCTGGATGAACGCGCAGCTGGCAGCAGGCCGCTACACCGGCGCGGACGGCCGCCAGCAGATGCTGTTCTCGCCACAGCGACAGAAGGAGATGTGGGCCCTGCACTCGCCGGTGGACATCAACGAGCCGGCGGTGCCGGAACTGGCCGCGGCGAAGCCGGACTTCCTCGGCTACGGCCTGGGCTGGTTCCTGTCGACCTATCGTGGCCACAAACTGGCCTGGCACACCGGCGGCTGGCCGGGCCAGGTCTCGCGCGTGACCCTGGTGCCGGAGCTGGGCCTGGGCGTGGTGGTGCTGACCAACCAGGAGTCCGGCGCCGCCTTCAACGCGATCACCATGCACGTGCTCGACGCCTTCCTCCAGCCGGCGCAGCGCACCGACTGGGTGACCGCCTATGCCGCCGCCGCGGACCGGTCGCGCACGCGCGCCGACCAGGCCTGGGCCAAGCGCGTGCAGGCGCGTGATGCGCGCAGCAGGCCCTCGCTGCCGTTGGCCGGCTATGCCGGCACCTATCGCGACCGCTGGTACGGCGATGTCCAGGTCAGCCTGGACAACGGCCGGCTGGGCATGCGTTTTGGCGCCAGCCCGCTGCTGGTCGGCCGCCTAGAGCACTGGCAGCACGACACGTTCCTGGTGAGGTGGCAGGACCGCACGCTCAACGGCGATGCCTTCGTCACGTTCGCGCTGGATGCCGACGGCCAGGTGCGCGAGGCACGGATGGAAGCCGCCTCGGAGCTCACCGACTTCAGCTTCGACTTCCAGGACTTGGTGTTGCAACCGGTGAAGTGAATCGCCTGGGGGCGCTGAGGATGGCGTACCCGGACAAGGCCGCATCCGGGGGAGGCCGCCTGGGGCCCGTCGACAGCGCTTGCCGCTCCCTGGATCCCCGGATGCGCTCCGCTTGTCTGGGCTACGCCCAAGCGACTCTCGCCCGCTGGAGGGGAACAGGGACGAGGCCACGACCTCGACGCGCCCGCAGACGCGGTGCTCCGGGGGCACGGCCCCACCGGCACATGGATGGCCTGTGGTCGCGGGTTGGAGCAGACGCGAAGCCGCGCGATGCCCCATCCCACCGCGCTGCCGCGGCTCCGTCCGAAGCCTGCCACCGCAGCCTGACGCCATCACTTAGCAGATCGCAGCGTGATGCGGTGGGTCGGCCGACGTGTGGCGACGCGTCGGCCGGCGCCGGCTCCCTCATTCTCGCCGGGGCGCGGGCCGGGCCGTCCGAGGCCCGCCCAGCCAACGCCTCTGCCGTTGCCGCTCCTGTTGCCGATCCCCGCAACGGATGGTGCCGCGGGAATGCAGAGGCAAAGGGGCGCCGGGTTCCGCCGGCGCCCTTCGGTCTGGCGCCGACCCTTCGCCTTACCGGATCGGCTCGTCCAGCACCAGCTGGCGCACGAAGCGCACCGGGGGCGCGCCGTAGGACAGCACCTGGTCGTGGTAGGACTTGAGGTCGAAGTCCTGGCCGCGCGCGGCTTCCACCGCCTTGCGCATGTCGAAGTGTTCCTGCACCCCGACGAAGTAGGTCGGCAGCTGCGCCGAGGTGAGCTGTGCGCGGATCCACTTGCCGGAGGCCTCGCTCTGCTGCTGGAAGGTCTGGCGCACCATCAGGTCCATCGCCTGTTCGCGGCTCCAGCCATCCACGTGCACGCCCTGGTCCAGGATCGCGTTGGCCACCGAGCGCAGGTAGAACTTCAGCTGCACCAGGCGGAACAGCGGGTCGTTGTCCAGGTAGCCGGCGTCGGCCATCACCTTCTCGGTGTAGACCGCCCAGCCTTCGGCGAACATGCCCGAGCGCAGCACGGCGCGCAGGGTGGAGGGGTGGCGGGCGGAGTGCCAGCCTTCCAGGTAATGGCCCGGCGTGCCTTCGTGGATGCTCAGCAGGTGGATCATGCGCGAGTTGTATTCGCGCAGGAACGAATCGACCTGGGCGTCGCTCCACTCCTGCGGCATCGGCGAGACGGCGTAGAAGGTCTTGAGGTTCTTCTCCAGCGGGCCGGGCGAGTCGCAGTAGGCCACCGCCACGCCGCGCTGGAACTCGGGCATCTCGATGATCTCCACCGGCGCGTCCGGCAGCGTTACCAGGTCCTTCCGGCGCACGAAGTCCGTCGCCTGCGCCAGGGCCGCCTCCGCATCCGGGACCACGCGCTCGCGCGCCGGACGCTCCGCGTAGGCCAGTTCCAGTGCAGCTTCGATCGCGGCCTGCTGCTGCGCCGGATCCGGTGCCTCTGGCAGCGGCGGGGCGCCATCGCGCCCGGCCAGTACGGTACGGGCGATGCCGTACATCTCCGCACGCACGCGTGCCAGTTCGCCCTCGGCACGCTGCTTGATGTCCGCCCGCGACAGCGAAGACAGCAGCGCGAACTGCAGCTTGCGGTCGTACAGGTCCGCGCCGACGCGAAAGTCGCCTTTCGCGGCCGGCACCAGGGTCTGGTCCAGCCACTGCTGGTGCACCGCCACGGCCGTGCGCAGGCCTTCGATCGCCGCCTCGGCCGCCTGCCGGTCAGCCGATTCCATCTCCCCCAGGTGGGGCGCGATGAACATGTCCACCAGGCTCAGCAGGCCGCCGTTCTGGCGCGCGGCGGTCTCGGCGTGGATCCGCGGCACCCGGGCCGGATCGAGGTTGGCGCGTGCCTGCGCCAGGATCTCCGGCACCTGCCGCATGCGCGCGGTGGCCGAACGCAGGCGCTGCGGCAGCGGCGCGAACTCGCGCGCCATCAGGCCGTACAGGGCGCCACCGGCCAGGTTGCCGTACACCTGGGGATCCCACGCCCAGGCCTGCAGCACTTCCTCGCCCCAGATGTCGTACTCGAGCTGGTTGCGCAGGATCGCCGCATCGACCTGGTTTTCCCGCGAGAGGCTCGCGGCGTCCAGCGCCTGCAGCTCGGCGAGGATGCCGCGGCTGAAGGCCACGCGGCGCTGCCGGCCCCCGGCGGACATGTCGTCGATCCGGTCGTCGTAACGGTGCTCGCCGATCTGGGTCGCGCCCACCGGCGACAGCTCCAGCCAGCCCTGCAGCGCACGCTGCGACAGGTCGGAGAAGGCGGCATCGGCCGGCGACGGCGCGGTGCGGGAGGCGGGGGCAGCCGGCCCGGCCGCCGGCGGCTCGGTCCGGCCGCAGGCGCCCAGCGACGCAAGCAGGGCGGTGGCGAGCAGGGAAGTGCGAAGCAGGTGATTCATGGGTGGGTCCAGCGGGTGGTGGCGCCAGCATAGGCCGCCCGCCCGCGGGGCGCCCCTGCCACAGGCTTACCCGCGGGGCGATGGCGGCGTAGGCTTGGCGTTCCCCGGCACGAAAGGAGCAAGCGATGAAGCACGAAGGCAGCTGCCACTGCGGCGGCATCACGTTCACCGCCCAAGGCGACATCGACCAGGCGGTCGACTGCAACTGCTCGATGTGCCGCCGCCGCGGCGCCCTGCTCTGGTTCGTCCCCGGTGATGCCTTCGAGCTGACCTCCCCGCGCCCGCAGCTGGCGACCTACACCTTCAACAAGCACCGCATCCAGCACCACTTCTGCCCGACATGCGGGATCGCGCCGTTCGGCGAGGGCACTTCGCCGGATGGCTCGCGGATGGTCGCGGTGAACGTGCGCTGCCTGCCGCAGGTCGACCTGGAAGCCCTGAAGGTCGTCAGGTTCGACGGCGCCAGCATGTGAGCCGGACGCGGGCCGCCTATTCCTCTTCGGCCTCGAATTCGATCACCAGCCCGAGCCGGATGGCCAGCTCCTCGACCGCGGCCCGGACGCGGCGGGCGGTGTAGTCGTTGGGCGCGTCGATCTCCAGGTCGTGCGCGCCGGGGCCGATGTCGTCGGACAGGCCCGCGGAGCTGGAGTCCTCGTCGTCCATGCGCGGCATCAGGTCGGCCACTTCCTCGACGTGCTCGATGCCCTCGATGCTCTGCAGCAGGTCGGCCACCGCGCGCAGGTCGTCCTGGCTGCCAATGATGCGGATGCGAAGCTGGGGCATGGCGGGTCTCCTTGGGTACGGCAGCGAGCCTAGCGGCGCCGGTTTCAACGGCGGGTGAGGAATCGTGCACCGCCGCTACCTGCCGGATCGCCGCGCGCGCAGGGTCCGGCGCGCAGGCATGTCGGCCCAGGGCGCCTCCTGCGCCTGCCGCTTGATCCAGTCGATGAATTTCAGCGCCGCCGGCCCGGGCTGCCGGTGCGCCGGGTAGACCACGTAATACGCGAAGCGCGCCTTCATGGTCGGGCCGGGGAGGCGCACCAGTTCCCCGCGCTGCAGCCAGTCGAGCGCCAGGTGGCGGCGGGCCAGGGCGGCCCCGATGCCTTCGGCCGCCGCGCGCATCGCGTCGGAGCTGTCGCTGAAGCTGTGCATCGGCGGCAGCTCCACCCCGCGCACGCCGGCGGCCTGGAACCAGTCACGCCAGCCTTGCTGGGTCAGATCGGAGATCAGCGGTAGCGCCGGTATCTGGCGCGGGTCCCGGATCGCCTCCACGCCAGGCAGCCGGGGCGAGGCGACCGGGAACATCGCATCGTCCATCAGGTGGTGCGCGACCAGGCCGGGCCAGTGGCCAGGCCCGTAACGCACCGCCAGGTCCGGGCCGCCTTCCTCGAAGCGGGCGAACACCGCGGTGGCGTCGATCTCCAGTCGCACCTCCGGATACGCGGCGCAGAATTGCGGCAGCCGTGGCAGCAACCAGCAGTGCACCAGCGAATGCACGCTGCTGATCCGCAGTATCCGCGCGCCCGCATCGGGCCTGAGGTTGCCTGCCACCGAGGACAGGTCGGCCATCGCGGCGGTCGCCGCATCGGCCAGCTGGCGTCCCTCGGGGGTGAGCGTGACCCCGCGCGCATGGCGCTGGAACAGGGTCGCGCCCAGCAGCGATTCCAGCTTGCGCACGTGGTGGCTGACCGCGCTGGCGGTGAGGTGCAGCTCGCCGGCGGCATGGGCGAAGTTCTGGTGGCGGGCGGCGGCGGCGAACACCGCCAGCGAGGGCAGCAGGGCGGGGCGCAGGAGCATGGCCAGGCACGAATGGGATTTGTGGCTCGCCGCGATACTACGCGCTTGTGGCGCCGCGCTGCGGGACCGAAGCTGTGGCCATCGAAGCCGGTGCTGACATGCCCGGAAACGGCGAGCGGCGGAGCAGACACCCGCGCAGGATCACTCATGGCCGTGGCGCCGCATGGCGCCCAGCAGGCCGCTGCGCAACCCGAGGAGACGAGGATGGATGGCACCAAGCAATGCCTGGAGGCCGGCGCGACGCCCGCGCCCGTTGCCGTGGCCGGCGGCTGGCGCACCCCGCTGGAGCTGCTGGCGCTCGGGGCGGTATGGGGCGGCTCGTTCCTGTTCATGCGCGTGGCCGCGCCGGAGTTCGGTCCCTATGCGCTGGTGGAACTGCGCCTGGGGCTGGGCGCGATGGTGCTGCTGCCGTTCCTCTGGCTGGCGCGGGCGCAGTTCCCGTTGCGCATCTGGCCGAAGCTGGCGGCCATCGGCGTGGTCAACTCTGCGGTGCCGTTCCTGCTGTTCGCGTGGGCGGCGCAGCGCGCTCCGGCGGCGGTCGGCGCCATCTGCAACGCGATGGTGGTGCTGTTCGCGGCGCTGGTCGCGTACCTGGTCTTCGGCGAGAAGATAGGCGCGCGGCGCGCGCTGGCCCTGCTGACCGGCTTCATCGGCGTGGTAGTCCTGGCCACGGCCAAGGTCTCCGGCCTGAGCGTGGGCCCCGCGGTGGCGGCCGGTGCCACTGCTGCCTTTCTTTACGGAGTCGGCCTGAACCTGGTGAAGCGCCACATGGCCGGGTTGCCGCCGGCGGCCTCGGCGGCGATCACGCTGGGCTGCTCGGCGCTGCTGTTGCTGCCCCTGGCGATCAGCCACTGGCCGGCAGGGCAGGTATCGATGGAGGCGTGGGCCGCCGCGGTCGGCCTGGGCCTGTTGTGCACGGGACTGGCCTTCATCTACTTCTACGGCCTGATCCACCGCATCGGTGCGGCGCGTACCTCCACCGTGACCTACTTGGTGCCGCTGTTCGGCGCGCTGTTCGCCTGGCTGTTCCTGGACGAGCCGGTCACCCTCACCATGCTGCTGGCTGGCGCCCTGATCCTGGGCAGCGTGGCCATCAGCCAGCGCGCACGGTGACCCCCCTCAGTCCGCGGCGACCCGGACCGGCAGCGGCACGTTGCACAGGTCGATATGGCCGGCCGGCCGCTTGTAGAACGCGTCGCGCCGGTTGCGGCGCGCCTCGACAAGCTCGGTGAAGCTGGCGCTGTCGGTGCGCAGCAGCTGCAGGGCGGTGCGCTCGGCGGGTGCGACCTCGCTGGCCAGGCGCACCGCCCGGATCGGCGTGCGCCGGGCCGGGTCGGTGTGGAATCCCATCGGCTCCGGACCCCGGTGCAACGCGCTCAGCAGCTCCATGCCATGCACGACACGGCCGACGACCGTGATGTTGCGGTCCAGCTGCCGCGGTGACTGGCCGATCACCACGTACAGTTCGGCGCCGACGCTGCTGTCGGCCGCCAGGTCGCGGCCGGCGCCCAGCGCGCCATAGCAGTGGGCCATCCATGCGGTGCCGGCCTGCGGATCGCGCGCGGCGGGAAAGCCTGCGGAGAAGCCCACCTCGGGCGCCCAGCCATCGGCATCGGGCAGTGGCGCGAACTCCAGGCCGGCGGCGCTGCGCTCGAATTCGGCCGGCAGCGTGCGACGGGCCTGGCCCAGGTCGCGGGCTTGCGCCGGGTCGTCTGCCTCCGCATCCCCGAACTGGGCCACGAAGTTGTCCTGGACCCGGTAGATGCTGGTGCCATCCCAGAAGCCCTGGCGGGCCAAGGTGCGGATGTTGGCCACGTGGGCCGGGGCGAACGCCGGCGCCAGCTCGATCACCACGCGCCCGGCCTCCAGCTCGAGGTAGAGCGTGTGCTGCGGGTCCAGTGTGCGCCAGTGCGACGCCGGCGCGCCGTCCAGGATCTCCTGCATGCCGCGCGCGGGCGCCTGCGCCAGGGCGGGGGAAATGGCCACGCCCAGGGCGCAGGCGAGCAGGACGGGGCGCAGGGGCATGGCGGTCACCGGAAGAGGACTGGGGCCGATTCTCGCCGCTGGGCGCTGCAGCCACCAGCGGACGGCAGGCGGCACGGTGACTACCGGCACATCCGCTATAGCGAACTTCTCACTAGATTGGCTGGCAACGGCGCGGTCCGCGCCAGGAGCCGGCGATGACCGATCCCGATGCCCAGTTGAAGAAGTTCCAGAAGGAGCTCAGCGCCGGCACCGTGTCGCTGGCGCTGCTGGCGGTGCTGGCACGCGCCACCGAACCGCTCTACGGCTACCTCATCGCCAAGCGCCTGGAGCAGGTCGGAGAGGGCGTGCTCGCCGGCAAGCAGAGCGCGCTCTACCCGGTCCTGCGCAACCTGGAGGGGGCCGGCCTGCTGGAAAGCCACGTCGAGCCGTCGGACGCCGGCCCGCCGCGCCGCTGTTACCGCATCACCGCCACGGGCCGCCAGGTCCTGGCGCAATGGACCGCCGCCTGGCGGGCCACCCGCGATTCCGTCGATTCCGTCCTTGAGGGGGTTTCCTGATGAGTGCCACGCACGGCCGGCCGCTGCCGGCCACCATCCCGCAATACCTGGACCAGCTTCGCGAAGCGCTGCGCGATGCCGATCCGGCCCTGGTCCAGGACGCGCTGTACGACGCCGAGGAGTACCTGCGCGCGGAGCTGGCCGCCAACCAGGCCCAGGGCGCCGGCGGACGCAGCGAGGCCGAGGTGATCGCTTCGGTCGCCGGCAGTTACGGCGCGCCGGAGGAGGTGGCGGACATCTACCGCCAGACCGAGGTCACCGTGAGCCGCGCCCTGCGCGCACCGCGTCCCCCCGCGCGGCGCACGCTGGCCGGCCGCTTCTTCGGGGTGGCCGCCGACCCGCACACCTACGGCTCGCTGTTCTACGTGCTGCTGTCGATGGCCACTGGCATTTTCTACTTCACCTGGGTGGTCACCGGCGCCAGCCTGTCGGCCGGACTGCTGATCCTGATCGTGGGCATCCCGCTGCTGCTGCTGTTCCTGCTGTCGGTGCGGCTGCTGTCGCTGGTGGAAGGACGCATCGTGGAAGTGCTGCTGGGCGAACGCATGCCGCGGCGGCCGCTGTACACCCAGCGTGACAAGCCCTGGCTGACGCGCATCGGCGAGCTGTTCACCGACGCGCGCACCTGGACCGCCGCGGCGTACCTGCTGCTGATGCTGCCGCTGGGGATCGCGTACTTCACCGTCGTGGTGACCCTGCTGTCGGTGGCGCTGGCGCTGATGGTGGCCCCGCTGGCGTCGCTGCTCGGGCTGGGCACGGCGGGGATCCACGTGGAAGGGCTGGTGGTGGACATCGCCGGCAACTGGTGGCTGGCGCTGCTGTCCCTGCTGGTGGGCACCTTGCTGCTGTTCGTGACCCTGCACGTGGCCCGACTGGTCGGCCGCTTCCACGGCTGGCTCGCCAAGCACCTGCTGGTGCGCACGGCGGTGGTGTGAGCTGCGCGGCCACCGTGCCGGTCCGGGCCCCGCAACGGGAAAGGCCGCCCACCGGGCGGCCTTTCCTTCATGGCAACGGCGACGCTGCAGGCTCCAAACCGCTCAGCCCGCGTAGCGGGCGATGAACTCGCGCACCTGCGGATACACCTTCTCGCGCCAGCGGCGGCCGCTGAAGATGCCGTAGTGGCCCGCGCCCTCCACGGTGAGCTGGCGCTGGTGCGCCTTGTCGATTCCGGTGCACAGGCCGTGGGCGGCGTGGGTCTGGCCCAGGCCGGAGATGTCGTCCAGCTCGCCCTCGATGGTGAACAGCGCGGTGTCGGTGAGCGCCGAAGGCGTCACCCGCTCGCCGTTGACCACCCACTCGCCGCGCGGCAGCAGGAACTCCTGGAACACGGTGCGGATCGTGTCCAGGTAGTACTCGGCCGGCATGTCCAGCACCGCGTTGTACTCGTCGTAGAAGCGGCGGTGCGAGTCGGCATCCTGCAGGTCGCCCTTGACCAGGTCCGAGTAGAAGTCCCAGTGCGACATGAAATGCCGGCTGGGGTTCATGGCGATGAAGCCGGCATGCTGCAGGAAGCCCGGATACACCTCGCGCCCCTGCCCGGGATAGGGCTGCGGCACGGTGTGGATCACGTTGTTCTCGAACCAGGACAGCGGGTTGCGCGTAGCCAGGTTGTTGACCGCCGTGGGGCTGCAGCGGGCGTCGATGGGACCGCCCATCACCACCAGCGAGCGCGGTACCGGCTCGCCACGGGCGGCCATCAGCGACACCGCTGCCATCACCGGCACGGTCGGTTGGCACACGCTCACCACGTGCAGGTCGCGCGCGCCGATGTGGCGGATGAAATCCTCGATGTAGGCGACGTAGTCGTCCAGCCCGAACGACCCGGACTCCAGTGGCACCATGCGCGCGTCGATCCAGTCGGTGACGTACACCTTGTGGTCGCGCAGCAGGGTGCTGACGGTGTCCCGCAGCAGGGTGGCGTGGTGCCCGGACAATGGAGCCACCACCAGCACCACCGGGTCGTCCTTCAGCGTGGCGATGGTGGCCGCGTCGTCGCTGTAGCGTTTGAAGCGCACCAGCCGGCAGAACGGCTTGAGCAGCGCCTCCTGCTCGAGCACCGGGACCTTGCGGCCTTCCACCTCGACCTCGTGGATGTTCCAGGCCGGTTTTTCGTAGTCCTTGCCGAGCCGGTGCACCAGCTCGTTGCCCGCGGCGATGCGCTCGGCGCCGGGCAGGGAAGCGACCCAGCTGGAGGGATCGGAAAAGATGCGCGCGTTCGCCTCGGCCAGGTGCACCCAGGGGGCCATCATGGCGCGGTTGAGTTCATGCAGTTGGTAGAGCATGGAGTGGCCACGCTTGGAGTCGGGTTGTTGCATCGCAACATCCTAACCGAATCCCGGGCGGGCCGCGTACAGGCCGCGTGCAGGCCGCACGGGGCTGGCAACCGGTTCAGCGCGACGGCAGGGGAATGGACTCGTCGTCCCCGGCGATGGTGCCGAACCGGCCCGCCGCCCAGTCGGCCTTGGCCTGCTCGATGCGTTCCTTCGAGCTGGAGACGAAGTTCCACCACAGGTGCCGCGGGCCATCCAGCGGCTCGCCGCCCAGCAGCATGGCCTTCAGCGGCGTGCGCGCGCGCAGCACCGGGCGGCTGCCGCGGTCGGGCAGCACCAGGTGGCGGGCGGGAATGTCGCGCCCGTCCAGCTGGGCGTCCCCTTCCAGTACATACAGGGCGCGTTCGGCGTGCTGGTTGTCCAGTACCAGCTCCGCGCCGGCCTCCAGGTCCAGGGCGACGTTGAGGGTGTCGGCGAACACCTGGACCGGCGATTCCTCGCCATAGGCCCGGCCGGCGATCACGCGCAGGTGTGCCCCGGAGCGCTGCTGCTGGGGAAGGGTGGCCGCCGGGTGGTGGAAGAACGCCGGGGCGGCCTCCTCGTGCTGCCGCGGCAGCGCCACCCAGGTCTGCATGCCGTGGGTCTGGCTGCCGGTCACGCGCTCGGCCGCCGGGGTGCGCTCGGAATGGGAGATGCCGCGTCCGGCGGTCATCCAGTTGACGTCACCGGGCCGGATCACCTGGTCCGAGCCGAGGCTGTCGCGGTGGTGGATCGCCCCTTCCCACAGGAAGGTGACGGTGGCCAGGCCGATGTGCGGGTGCGGGCGTACGTCCATCCCGTGGCCACGCTCGAACACCACCGGCCCGACATGGTCCACGAACACGAAGGGGCCGACGCTGCGTGCCTGCAGGGTGGGGACGGCGCGACGCACGAGGAAGCCGTTGCCGAGGTCGTGGACGCGGGGTTCGACGAGGGTGGTCATGCGGGCGCTCCCGGGCAGGATGGGCCGCAGCATTGCACGTTGCGCAGGGCGCTGCGCGCCCTGTGGCATGACAGTGCTTTCCGCGCTGCCGTCGCCGGCACCGCGACCGCGGGCGACTGCCGGAAGCCGTGACGCCCGGCCAAGGCCGGGCGTCCGGGGGTCACTTCGCCTTGCCCTGGCTGGCTACCGCCGCGGCGGCACGCGCGGCCGCTTCCGGGTCGCCCAGGTAGCGGTGCGACACGACCTGCAGCCCGTCGTCCAGCTCGAACAGCAGTGGGATGCCGGTGGGGATGTTGAGCTCGAGGATCTCCTCGCGCGACACGTTGTTGAGGTACTTGTACAGCGCCCGCAGCGAGTTGCCGTGCGCGGCGACCAGCACGGTCTTGCCAGCCTTCAGCGACGGCGCGATCGCGTCGTGCCAGTAGGGCAGCACCCGGTCCAGGGTCGTGGCCAGCGACTCGGTGGCCGGCAGTGCATTGCGGTCCAGGCCGGCATAGCGCGGGTCGTTGGCCGGGTGGCCCGGGTCGGTGGCGTCCATCGGCGGCGGCGGCACGTCGTAGGAGCGGCGCCAGATCTTGACCTGCTCCTCGCCGT
The DNA here is from genome assembly GCA_052039535.1 of Pseudoxanthomonas sp. Classification (GTDB taxonomy): domain Bacteria; phylum Pseudomonadota; class Gammaproteobacteria; order Xanthomonadales; family Xanthomonadaceae; genus Pseudoxanthomonas. The sequence goes on along the minus strand of JBQGEI010000253.1, from coordinate 5,713 downwards.
GGCGGGCGGCGGTCTCGGCCTTGTCCAGCCCCTGCAGCGCGCCGTAGTGGCGCTCGTTGAGGCGCCAGCTCTTGTGCACCGGCAGCCAGTCCTGGTCCAGTTCGCCCAACGCGAGGTTGAGGGTGCGGATGGCGCGCTTGAGGGTGGAGGTGTAGGCGACGTCGAAACGCAGGCCTTCCTCCCGCATCAGCGCGCCGCCGGCGGCGGCCTCGGCGCGACCCTGCTCGGTCAGGTCGACATCGACCCAGCCGGTGAAACGGTTCTCGAGGTTCCACTGGCTCTGGCCGTGGCGCAGCAGGACAAGCTTGCGGGTCACTGTGGGGGGTCTCCGGTGTGTGCGGATGGGAAGCGAGCGGCGATTGTAGCGGCTGGGTCCACCGCTGGACCCGCTGCGGACCGGATGAAACGGATGCGCGTGCAACCGTCCGGACGGTTTGGATGACGCTTGCAGAATGAGAGTCGTTCGCATCTAATACGCGGGCAGCTCCCGTACCCAGATGGCAGGGATGGCGCGTGGCACCCGCCGCCGCCCCAGGCCCAGGCAGCAGGCTGCGCGATCCCCGCCCCGGCCACCTCGCCGCGGGCGGAACCTCCCTTCCTGCTGCCGCCCATGCCCGCATTCCGATACGTGATCGCCGTCCCCCGCCGCCACGCCGTGGCCGCAGGGGGCGCGGATGCCTGGACGGCGGTTCCGACGATCCCATGCCTGTCCGGAGCTCGCCCGTGAGTCCTCGCCGTACCCGTTCGTTCCCGATCCGCACCCTTGCCCCGCATCCGGCCGCCGTCGCCGTGCGCGCGGCGCTGGCCAGCCTGGCGCTGGCCGTGCCCGCGCTGCCTGCGCTGGCTGCCGGCAGCGCCTCCCCGACGGCCACCGAGCTGGACGCGGTGCTGGTCGTGGCCCAGCGTGCCGAGCGGGTCAGCAATGGCGCCACCAACCTTGACCTGGCGATCAAGGACACCCCGCAGTCGATCAGCGTGGTGGCCAGCGAGCAGATGCGCCAGTTCGGCGCCGACAGCGTCAACGAGGCGCTGCGCCTGGCCACGGGCGTGCAGGTGGACGAGTGGGAGACCAACCGCAGCAGCTACAGCGCGCGCGGCTTCGACATCCTCAACACCCAGATCGATGGCGTGGGCATGCCCAACAGCTGGGGCATCGCCACCGGCGCCATGGACAGCGCCGGCTACGAGAAGATCGAGGTGATCCGCGGCGCCAACGGGCTGCTCACCGGCGTGGGCAATGCCGCCGGCACGATCAACTACGTGCGCAAGCGCCCGACGAACGAGGCGCAGGGATCGTTTGGCCTCAGCTACGGCTCGTGGGACACCCTGCGTGCCGAGCTCGACTATTCCACCCCACTCACGGCCGATGGCCACTGGGCCGGGCGCATCGTGGCCGCCCACGAGGACGGCGATTCCTGGCTGCGCGCCAACCGCAACGAGCGTGATTACCTCTACGCGGTGGTCGACGGCCAGGTCGGCGACAGCGGCACCCTGACGATGGGCTATTCCTGGCAGCGGGCCAAGTCCAACGGGATCATGTGGGGCGCGCTGCTGTTCGCCAACAGCGACGGCACCCAGGCGCAATGGCCCACCAGCGCCACCACCACCCAGGACTGGACCTGGTGGAACACCACCAACCAGACCGCCTTCGTCGAGTACACCCACCAGCTCGGCGCGGACTGGCTGCTCAAGGCCTCGTACAACTACCGGCGCTCGGTCGGCGACGACCGCATGTTCTACGCGTATGACGGCTCCGGCGCCGGGCTGGACCCGGACACCGGCCTGGGCCTGGTGGGTTATCCGTGGGGGGGCGAGGACCAGGCCAGCGCGCACCTGGGCACGGTCATGCTCGACGGCCACTTCCAGCTGTTCGGCCGCGACCAGCAGGTGGTGCTGGGCGCCAGCGTTTCGCGCAGCGATACCGATGGCTGGGAATACGGCGCCGATCCGGCCTCGCCGGCCTGGGGCCCGCTGCCGGCGTTCCCGTATCCCACCGATGCAGTGCCGGAGCCGGCCTGGGGCGAGCGCGCGCTGTACTCGGTGCTGGACCAGCGGCTCAAGCGCGTCTTCGGCACGACCCGGATCGCGCTGAGCGAGCGTCTCAAGGCGATCGTCGGCGCGAACTTCGCCGAGTACCGCCGCAGCGGCAGCATGTATGGGGCGCCGTTCGACCAGACCACCCGTCACACCAGTCCCTACGCCGGGCTGACCTTCGACTTCAACGAGCGGGTGCTGGGCTACGTCAGCTATTCGGACCTGTACCAGCCGCAGGACCAGGTCGATGCCGACGATCGCTACCTGGACGCCAGCAAGGGCGTGAACTACGAGGCGGGGGTCAAGGCCAGCTGGCTGGACGAGCGCCTGCTGACCACGCTGGCGGTGTTCAAGGCCGACCAGGAAGGCCTGGCCACGCCGGTGGGCTTCAACGAGCTGGGCACCTACATCTATGCCGGCGTGGACGTGGAATCGCGCGGCGTCGAGCTCGAGGCGGTGGGCAGGCTGGCCGACGCCCTGGACCTGGTGCTGGGGTACACCGCGCTGGAGCTGGACGGCCTGGCCGGCAAGGACACCTACCCGTGGGTGCCGCGGCGTACCGCCAACCTGATGCTCACCGGCCGCGTGCCCGCCTGGCAGGCGGTGGCATGGGGCGTGGGCGGACGCTGGCAGGGCGAGATCCTCAACGGGGCCGTGCGCCAGGAAAGCCACTCGGTACTCAACGCGTTCGTCGCCTGGGATTTCCTGCCCGATGCCACGGTCCGGATCAACGTCAACAACGCCGGCGACACCAAGTACATCAACACGCTGCGCTACGGGGCCGGCTATTACGGCGCGCCGCGCAACTACACGCTGAGCCTGGACTGGCGGTTCTGACCGCCGCCCCTTGCAAGGAGCAGATCGAGCATGTCCGCCACGCCCACCGCTTCACGCCATCCCCGTCTGCAGCTGGCCGCGCGCGTCGGTGCCGGCGTGGTCGGCGGCTACGTGTTCACCTGGGGCCTGATCGCCGCCGGCATGGCGCTGCTGTTCAAGGCCGGCGTGGAGTTCCACGACGCCGAGTTCCTGGCCAGCGCGATCGGCCTGCTGGCCTGGCTGGTGGTGCTGCTGGCGACCATTGCCGGGCGCCGCCATCCGCTGCGGGCCTGGCTGGGACTGCTCGGTGGCGGCGCGCTGCTGGCGGCGCTGGGTTCGGCCGTGCAATCCACCCTGTCCTGAGGAGGGCGCGACATGTTCCAGAACTTCCGCCAGGCCATGGCGTGGCTGCACACCTGGTTCGGGCTGGTACTCGGTTTCGTGCTGATGGCCGCGTTCTTCTTCGGCGCGCTGTCGGTGTTCGACCGCGAGATCGACCGCTGGGCGATCCCGTCCACCCGCTTCGAGCCGCAGCCGATGCCTTCGTTCGAGGCCGTGCTGCGCCCGGCGTTCGAGCGCCTGCAGCCGGACCCGGCGCTGGTGGAGGCGATGCGGCCGCGGGTGGACGGACCGATGCCCGACCGCTTGGACCGCATCGCCTACTGGAGCGCCTACACCACCCATCGCGACCCGGTGCTGGCGATCTACGCCGGCTGGGAGGTGCCCGGCGCCCGGGACCCCGACGAGCAGCTCTACGCGCTGGGCACGATCGACCCGCGCGATGGCGCGCCGCTGCCGGATGACCGGCTGAAGGTCGGAAGCGGGTTCTTCTATCCGATGCACTACAGCCTGACGCTGGACTGGAAGAACCTGGGATTCTGGATCGTGGGACTGTCGGCCCTGGCGATGCTGGCCGCGCTGGTCAGCGGCGTGGTCATGCACCGCAAGCTGTTCCGCGAGCTGTTCACTTTCCGGCCCGGAAAGGCGCGCCTGCGCAGCGTGCTGGACCTGCACAACCTCACCGGCGTGGTGGCGCTGCCCTTCCATTTCTTCTTCGCCTTCACCGGCCTGGTGATCTTCGCCGCCACCTATTACTTCCCGGTCGGCCACACCCAGCTGCACGACCTGCACGAACTGCACGAGAAGCACGAGGCCGCGGCGCTGGGGCTGCCTCACGGCCGCGCCGGCGTGCCGGCCGGACTGGCCAACGTCGATGCGATGGTGGCCGAGGCGCAGCGGCGCTGGGAGGCGCGCGGCATGGCCGGCGACGTCGGTTTCCTCGTGCTGCAGCACGTCGGTGACGCCAACGGCTATGTCAGCGTCTACCGGGCCGGCACCGACCGTATCGCGCTGGTCGGGCAGGGCATCCACTTCAAGGCCGACACCGGTGCGCTGCTGCGCGAAGACCCGCCCGCCACCCCCGTGGCGCGGGCGGCCGAGTTCCTGACCGGCCTGCACCTGCAGCACTTCCGCCACTGGCTGCTGCGCTGGCTGTACGTGCTGGGCGGCCTCTCCGGCGCGGTCTGCATCGCCACCGGCTTCGTGTTCTTCGTGGAGAAGCGCAAGCGCCAGCATGCGGCGCGCGGCAGCCAGGGCGCGCGCGTGGTCGATGCGCTGGCGGTGGCGGCGGTCACCGGCATGCTGCTGGCGACCCTTGGCATCCTGGTTGCCAACCGGCTGCTGCCCGAAGGCCTGCCCGGGCGTGGTGACTGTGAGCGTTGGGCGTTCTGGGGGAGCTGGCTGCTGGCCCTGGTGCACGCCGGCTGGCGCAGTGCCCCGGTGGCCGCCGGACTGCCCAATCCCGCCTGGCGCGAACAGGCCTGGGCGATCGCGGTGCTGGCCGCCGCGGCGGTGTTGTTGAACTGGATCACCACCGGCGACCACCTGGCGCGTACCCTTGCCGCCGGTTACTGGCCGGTGGCGGGAATGGACCTGGCACTGCTGGCGACCGCTGGCATTGCCGGCGGAGCCGCCGTGCACCTGCGGCGCAGGTCGGCCCGCGCCGTGGCGGCCGGACACGTGGCGGGCGGCGCCGCTGCCGGCAAGCGCGGGGAGGCCGCCCATGCCTGATCCGGCCCATCCGCTGTTGCTGCATGTCGCGACCCTGCTGTCCGCCGTGGCCGGCATGGGCTGGCTGGCCCTGGCGATGGAAGTGCACGCGCGCCAGGCGTGGGGATACCTGCCCGGGCGCGCGGTCACCGGAGTGTTGCGCGTGCTGGGTGGCCTCGGCCTGGTAGGGGGGCTGCTGTTCGCCCTGGGCGCCGACCATCCCTCGATGGCCGTGCTCGTGTGGGTGATGGCGATGGCCGGCGCCGCCCTGACGGTTGCCTTCATCCTGGCATGGCGCCCGCACTGGCTGCGGGTGCTGGCACCGTGGGTGCATCCGCTGCGTGCCGGTGAGCAACCGCCGGACACGTCACCCGGCGGGGCAGAGCAGGGCAGGTCCGTGGACTGAGTCCGCGCCTGGCGGGCGGGGCGCGTCGCCCGCCTGCCCGGTGGGCACCGGCTTCCGGCAGGCCGGGCGCGCGCTCCGCTCCAGTGCCGTGCCGGTGCCCGTATCCCATGGCCGGGCCGTGCCGTCCCGCGAAGACCGGCCCCGGGATGCCTCACGCCCGCATCCTGCGGTGGCGGCCTACAATCCGCCCAGGTCGCAGGCGGGGCGGGGATGGCGAAGAAGGCATTCAAGTGGATCGGCATTGCCCTGCTGGCCTTCGCGCTGGCATCGGTGCTTTCGCTGTACGCCTATGGCCGCTTCGCCGAGCGTGCGCGTGGCCCGGTGGTGGAAGCCCTGCCGCTGGCACCGGCGGCCACGCCGATCGACCGCGCCGTCGCCCCGCTGACGGCCGCGCGCCCGGGGCAGACC
>JBQGEI010000252.1:0-4567 GCA_052039535.1 Pseudoxanthomonas sp. | reverse complement strand
GTTTCGGCCTGCGCCACCTGCGACGGCTTCTTCTACCGCGACCAGGATGTGGTGGTGGTCGGCGGTGGCAACACCGCGGTGGAAGAGGCGCTGTACCTGTCCAACATCGCCCGCAAGGTCTACCTGGTGCACCGCCGCGACACCCTGCGCGCGGAAAAGATCATGCAGGACAAGCTGTTCGCCAAGGTCGAGGCCGGCAAGATCGAGCCGGTGTGGCACCACACCATCGACGAGGTGCTGGGCGACGACGCCGGCGTCACCGGCGTGCGGGTGAAGTCGGCGATCGACGGCAGCACCCGCGACATTGCCGCCCACGGCTTCTTCGTGGCCATCGGCCACCACCCGAACACCGGCCTGTTCGAGGGCCAGCTGACCATGAACAACGGATACATCGAGATCCGTTCCGGCCTGGGCGGCAATGTCACCCAGACCTCGGTGGAGGGCGTGTTCGCCGCCGGCGACGTGGCCGACCAGCACTACCGCCAGGCCATCACCTCCGCCGGCTTCGGCTGCATGGCCGCGCTGGATGCCGAGCGCTACCTGGACAAGGGTGCCTGAGCCCGGGCTGGCCGGTACGGCGTCCGCCTTCGTGGACCGGCGGCTGGCACCTGTCGTGCGCGCGGCCGCGGCGTGTGCCGGTGGTGCCGCCGTGGCCGGGGTGCGCGTCCGGTGAGCCTCCAGGCGCGCTGCCTGGACAGTCTGGCCGGCATCGAGCCGGCCCGGTGGGATGCCCTGCATGACCAGCGCAATCCGTTCCTGGCCCACGCCTTCCTCGAAGGCCTGGAGCGCCACGGCTGCCTGCGCCCCGAGTGGGGCTGGACCGCGCGCCACCTCACCCTCTGGGAGGGCGACGCCCTGGTGGCCGCCGCCCCCGGTTACCTGAAGACCAACTCGCACGGCGAGTTCGTGTTCGACCATGCCTGGGCCCACGCGTACGCGCAGCACGGGCTGGAGTACTTTCCCAAGTGGCTGTTCGGCGTGCCCTACTCGCCGGTGACCGGGCCGCGCCTGCTCGCCCCTACCGACCGTCTGCGGCGTGCCCTGGTGGAGGCCATGGCGGACCAAACGGCCGGCAGCGGGCTGTCGTCGGCCCACGTGAACTTCCATCCCGGCAGCGAAGCGGCCGCCTTCGACGACGCGTGGCTGGCGCGCGCCGACATCCAGTACCACTGGCACAACCCGGGCCAGTGGCGGGACTTCGACGGTTTCCTGGCCGCGATGGACCACCGCCACCGCAAGAACATCCGCCAGGAGCGGGCCAGGGTCGCCCGCGCCGGCGTGCGTTTCCGGCGCCTGTCCGGGGCTGAAGCCGGCGAGGCGGAACTGGACGCGATCCACCGCTTCTACCTGCAGACCTTCCTCGAGTACGGCAACGCCCCGGCGCTGACCCGCGCCTTCATCGCACACCTGGCGCGAGAAATGGCCGGTAACCTGCTGATCGTGCTGGGATACCTGGACGACGAGCCGGTGGCGGGTGCGCTTTGCCTGCGCGGCGGCGACACCCTCTACGGACGGTACTGGGGCAGCGACGTCAGCCTGCCCGGCCTGCATTTCGAGACCTGCTACTACCAGGGCATCGAATACTGCCTGGAGCAGGGCCTGGCCCGGTTCGAACCCGGGGCCCAGGGCGAGCACAAGCTGGCGCGCGGGTTCCTGCCCACGCTGGTGCACAGCCACCACCACGTGGTCGATCCGCGCTTTGCCCGCGCCCTGCGTGAGTGGTGCGCCGACGAGCGTGCATCGGTGCGGCAGCACGCGGAGGCGCTGGCGCGGCGCGGTCCGTTCCGCGTCCCGGCGCCCGGCTAGACCATGGCCCGCACCCTCCACCCCGCCGTGCTCGGGCCGGACACGCCCTTCCCCCCGGTCACCCAGGCGCTGCGCGAGCCTGACGGCCTGCTGGCGGTGGGCGGCGACCTTTCGCCGGCGCGCCTGCTGGAGGCGTACCGGCAAGGAATCTTCCCCTGGTATTCGCAGGGCCAGCCGATCCTGTGGTGGAGCCCGGATCCGCGCATGGTGTTCCCTACCGACGCGCTGCACCTGCCGCGCCGCTTCCGGCGCGAACTGCGGCGCAGTGCCTGGGTGGTCTGCGCCGACACCGCCTTCGACGCGGTGCTGGGCGCCTGCGCCCACACCCCCCGTCCCGGCCAGGACGGCACCTGGATCACCCCGCAGATGCAGGCGGCCTACCGCAGGCTGCACCAGCTCGGCCACGCCCATTCGATCGAAGTGCTGGACGCCGACGGTCGCCTGGTCGGCGGCCTGTACGGCGTCGCGTCGGGTCGCATGTTCTACGGCGAGAGCATGTTCAGCGCGCGCTCCGGCGGCTCCAAGGTCGCCCTGGCCGCCCTGGCCCGGCGGCTTCACGAGTGGGGCTGGCCGCTGCTCGATGCCCAGGTGGAGAACCCGCACCTGCTGTCGCTGGGCGCGCAGCGGTGGCCGCGCGACCGCTTCCAGGCGGCGGTGCAGGCGCTGGTCGCCGACCCGGGCCGGCCGGGGTCCTGGACCGACGGATTCGGCCGGCTGCCGGCCGCCGCGCTGGGTGGCTGAAGCCCCGCCTTTGCGCCCGGGGCCCTTCTCGCGTAAAATTGCCGCCTTTAACGCCTCCGCTCAGCGCATACATCGGGAAAGCATGTCGAAAGACGACTCCATCGAGTTCGAAGGCTCCGTCATCGAGACGCTGCCCAACACCACCTTCCGGGTTCGCCTGGAGAACGGGCACGAGATCATTGCCCATATCTCCGGTCGCATGCGCAAGAACTACATCCGCATCCTGACCGGTGACCGGGTCAAGGTGGAAATGACGCCCTACGACCTCACCAAGGGGCGCATCACCTATCGCATGAAGTGAGCCGGCCGCGCCTTGCGGCGCCATGGCGGGTTTACAGGGGGCGGCCTGCGGGCCGCCTTTTTTTGTGTCAGCGCGCCGGGCCGCCGGGCTGGCCGGGGCCGCGCGCGGCGCACGCGCCTGCCGGAAGTCACCACCCCTTCCGACCCAATGTCTTTGGTCACTGTCACCACAGGCAGATCCACCATGGCGTGCCACTGCCTAACCTGTGGCCAGGTCCAATCGGGACCATGCACAACAACGACGGACCGACATGAACACCAAGCCCTTCCTTCTCGCCGCCCTGTTCTTCGGCGCCTCGCTGGGCGCCAGCGCCGCCGAGAACGCACCGCTGACCGGCTGTGTCGACCTGGGTGCCGACCAGGAAATCGTGCGTGCCGGCGGTTCGCGCTCGATGCTGGTGCGCGATGCCGATCAGCACTACCTCGTCACCTTCCGCGACGACTGCGGCTCGCTGGCCATGACCAGCTCGGTGCGCATCGTGTCCGAGGGCAGCGAGGGCCGCCTGTGCCCGACCGGCAGCGTGGTCAAGACCAAGCGCGACAACTGCGTGGTGCGCGGCGTGGAAACCATCGACGCCGAGCAGTTCACCAACCGCAAGCGCCGCACGCGCTGAGGTTCCGCCAAGGTGCCGCTGCCTGCGGGCAAGCGGCCATCGGCAACGTGGCGGCCTGGAGGCCGCCACTTTTTTGTTCCCGCAAAGAACCTGCCGCCCGTCAGACCGTGGCTGGCAGCAGCCGCTCCGGCTCGGACTGGCTCTCCACCACCAGCTTGCCGTCGACCACGACGATGTTGACCCGGCCGCCGTTGACCAGCTTGCCGAAGAGCAGCTCGTCGGCAAGCGGACGCTTGATCTGGTCCTGGATCACCCGGGCCATCGGCCGCGCACCCATCAACGGATCGAAGCCATGCTGGGCCAGCCACTCGCGCGCGTTCGGCGAGGCGGTCATCGCCACGTGCTTCTCGTTGAGCTGCATCTCCAGCTCGATCAGGAACTTGTCCACCACCCGCAGGATGTGGTCGAAGCCCAGTGCCTGGAACTGCACCACCGCGTCCAGGCGGTTGCGGAACTCCGGGGTGAAGCTCTTGCGGATGACTTCCATCGCGTCGGTGGAGTGGTCCTGGCGGGTGAAGCCGATCGAGCGCCGCGAGGCCTGGGCCGCGCCGGCGTTGGTGGTCATCACGATCACCACGTTCTTGAAGTTGGCCTCGCGCCCGTTGGTGTCGGTCAGCACGCCGCGGTCCATGACCTGCAGCAGGATGTTGAAGATGTCCGGGTGCGCCTTTTCCACCTCGTCCAGCAGCAGCACGCAGTGCGGGGTCTTGACGATCTTCTCGGTCAGCAGGCCGCCCTGGTCGAAGCCCACGTAGCCCGGGGGCGCACCGATCAGGCGCGACACCGAATGCGGCTCCATGTACTCGGACATGTCGAAGCGCACCAGCTCGATGCCCAGCTGCAGGGCCAGCTGGCGGGTGACCTCGGTCTTGCCCACGCCGGTGGGGCCGGCGAACAGGAAGTTGCCGATAGGCTTGTCCGGATTGCCCAGGCCGCTGCGCGCCAGCTTGATCGCCGAGGCCAGGGTCTCGATCGCCGGGTCCTGGCCGAAGATCACCATCTTCAGGTTGCGCTCCAGGTGCTGGAGCACGTCCTTGTCCGTGGCGGTGACCTGCTTGGCCGGGATCCGCGCCATCTTGGCGACGATGGTCTCGATCTCCTCGACG
>JBQGEI010000251.1:0-12330 GCA_052039535.1 Pseudoxanthomonas sp. | reverse complement strand
GGCGAGGTGGAGCAGTTGCACGGCGATCGGGATACCGGGGACCTGGCGGCGCTGCGCGGGCGACAGTGGGACGTCTGCATCGACAACCCGACCAGCCTGCCGTCCTGGGTGCGGGACGCAGGCCAGGTGCTGGCAGGCAATGTCGGGCATTACCTGTTCATCTCCACGATCTCCGTCTATGCCGACGGCAGCCGCCCGGGCATCACCGAAGACCAGGCCGTGGCCGCCTACCGTGGCCGCGATGCCATGGCCGAAACCCGGCAGACGCTCATGGCGGACATGGAAGGCCTGTACGGCCCGCTCAAGGCGCTAAGCGAGGTGGAGGCGCGCCGGCAGTTCGGGCCGCGTACCACCATCGTGCGCCCGGGCTACATCGTCGGCCCGCGCGACGAGACCGACCGTTTCACGTACTGGCCGCTACGCGTGGCCCGCGGCGGAGAGGTGCTGGTCCCCGGCGATGGACGCGATCCGCTGCAGGTCATCGACGGGCGCGACCTGGGGGAATGGATGGTACGCCTGGCGGAGCAGGGCACCACCGGCACGTTCAACGCGGTCGGTCCCGCCTATCCGTTGACGATGGACGCGCTGGTGCACGGTTGCCAGGCCGTCACCGCCACGCCGGTGACACTGACCCACGTCCCCGCCGCGTTCCTGGAATCCCATCAGGTGGACCTGCCGATCTGGGTGCCACGCGGGCAGGGGCCTTACGCGGGGTATGGGCAGGTGAGCAACGCGCAGGCCATCGCCGCCGGACTCACCTTCCGGCCACTGGCGACCACGGTTAGCGACCTGCTGCGATGGTTTTCCTCGCTCCCGGCCGCGCGCCAGGCCGAAACGCGCGCCGGCATCGACCCGCAACGGGAAGCCGAACTCCTGCGCGCCTGGCATGCGGCGCGCGGGGCGGACTGAAGCGGCGGTTCTCGTTCACGAACATGACACGCCGGCCTGCGTAACGTCGCCAGCCAACGACGAGCGCGGGAGCGGACATGATCAAGTGGGCCATCATCTTTCTGGTAATCGGGCTGATCGCCGGTGCGCTGGGACTCGGTGGAGTGGCTGGCGTCTCGATGGGGATCGCCAAGTTCCTGTTCATCGCGGCGTTGCTGATCGCGGTGGTGCTGTTCGTCCTGGGCCTGACGGTTTTCCGCAAGATCACCTGAGTGGCCGCGAACTCGACCGCGATGGTTCCCGTAGGCCGCGCGTGGCGGAGCCTGTGGGTTGCCGGGTGCATGCTGCTTCTGCTCCCGCCGCTGTGGGCCCAGGCCCGTGACCGCGGCGCGGCCGAACACCTGCCCCTGCCCGTGCTTGACCTGGACCGCTACGCTGGAAGCTGGCACCACCTGGCCTGGTTGCCCGAAGACTTCCAGGAGAAATGCGTGTCCGGCTCGACGGTGGATTACCGCCGCCGGGGCGATGGCGGCTTCGACGTGCACCGGGCCTGCATGGATGCGGACGGGCACATGCTGCAGGAAGACGCCGACGCGGTGCCCGTCCCTGGCGCACCTGGCTCGCTGCAGATGCGTGCGGCGCCACGGTGGCGCGCGTGGCTGCCGATGGGCTGGAAGCGCCGGTGGGTGCTTGCCGTGGGGCCTGCATACGAATGGGCCATGGTGGGCTCACCGGACCGCGACCGCCTCTGGATCATCGCCCGCCAGCCCTCGATCGACAGGGCTTTGCTGGAGGGGCTGGTGGCGCAGGCGCGCGACATGGGCTATCCGGTGGGCCAGCTGGTAATCCCGCCCGATCTGGCCAAAGCGGCCACGCAGGAGCAGGGAACGGTGCCTGCCGAGCTCGTGGTGTCGACCAACGAGCCGTTCTGGCATGCCGTCGTCGATGGCGCTTCCATCCATCTCACCGGTCCGGATCAGCCCCAGCCCCGCCGCCTGGCGGTGGAACCGGGCCGGCCCGAGGATGCGACGGCATCGCGTCGCCTGGTCCGGGGGCGCGACTCGCGCGGCGAGGTGGTGGTGGAGGTGGTGACCGAGGGCTGCCAGGACAGCATGTCCGGTGCCTGGTTCCCGCTGACGGCAACGCTTTGGGTCGATGGTGCGGCGCCTGTCGCCGGATGTGCGCGGCTGTCGTCGATGCCAGCGCCGGGCGAAGGCGGCTGAGCGGCTACAATGACCGCCGATTCTTCGCGACGAGTATGCAATGTCCGCCATTCCTGCCTGCCCGCAATGCGGGTTGGAGAACACCTACGCTGACGGTGCGGTCTGGGTCTGCCCGGATTGCGGGCATGAATGGACCGCGCAGGAAAGCGCCGCGCAGGAAGCCGGGGCGGTGGTGCGGGACAGCAACGGCAACCCGCTGGCGGCCGGCGACACCGTGGTGGTGATCAAGGACCTCAAGGTCAAGGGTTCGTCGATCCCCCTCAAGCAGGGCACGGTCATCCGCGGCATCCGCCTGGTCGATGGCGACCCGGAACACATCGAAGGCAATTCCGAGAAGATCAAGGGACTGGTGCTGAAGACCCAGTTCCTGCGAAAGGCCTGAGCCGGCCGGCAGCCATACCCTGTCCGCCGCGGCCGATCCGCTTGCCACAGGCTTTCCCCACGCCCCCGGTATCATCCGCACCGTGCGCCATCAGCCCGCCGCCGCACCGGCGTTCCACGGGCCTTGCAGGACACGCGCGTGTTGTCCGTCCATCCCCAGGAGGAGTTCCGATGCGTTCCAGACCTTTCGGCCGTACCGGCCATACCGTGGGTGAGATCGGCTTTGGCGCCTGGGCGATCGGGGCGGCCTGGGGCACGGTGGACGATGGCGAGTCGGTGGCCGCGCTGCATGCCGCGCTGGATGCAGGCTTGGATTTCATCGACACCGCCGATGTCTACGGCGACGGGCATTCCGAGCGCCTGATCGCACGGGTTATCAAGGAGCGCGGCGGCCAGCGGCCTTTCGTGGCGACCAAGGCGGGCCGCAGGCTCCCGCAGCAGGTGGTGGCCGGCTACACCGCGCAGAACCTGCAGGAGTGGGTCGACCGCAGCCGCCGCAACCTGGAGGTCGACACCCTCGACCTGCTGCAGCTGCATTGTCCGCCGACCGACGCCTACTACCACCCTGACGTGTTCGACCACCTCGAACGGCTGGTCGAGCGCGGCGCCATCGCGCGCTATGGTGTCAGCGTCGAACGCGTGGAAGAGGCACTCAAGGCAATCGAGTACCCGAACGTCGCCAGCGTGCAGATCATCTTCAACATGTTCCGCCTGCGTCCGGCGCAGCTGTTCTTCGCGCAGGCCCTCCAGCGCGGCGTGGCGGTGATCGCCCGGGTGCCGCTTGCCAGCGGCCTGCTCAGCGGCAAGTTCGGCCCCGACAGCCGGTTCGAGGACAGTGACCACCGCAAGTTCAACCGCAACGGCGAAGCCTTCGATGTCGGCGAAACCTTCTCCGGCGTGCCCTATGACGTCGGCCTGGCGGCGGTGGAGAAACTGCGCCCGCTGGTGCCCGAAGGGGCGACCCTCGCACAGCTGGCACTGCGCTGGATCCTGATGCATGACGCGGTGAGTGTCGTGATCCCCGGGGCCAAGAATCCGCGACAGGCGCTGGCCAATATCGCCGCCTCGGAGCTGCCGCCGCTCCCGGACGAGGTGATGGCCACCGTGGCCGCGGTGTACGAGCAGGACATCAAGCCGCACGTGCACCAGCGCTGGTAGGGCGCCGGGCCGCCCGCAGGCTGCGCACGCGGGCAGGGCGCCTGGTGGCTCCCGGGCGCTTAACCGGCGCGGGCAGCGCAACCGGCAACACGGTGGGATAATGCGCGGCCGGGCGCCACAGGGCGCCTGGTTCCTTCCGCTGGACCCGATCGGGTGCACGCCGATCGTCGGAACGCCCCCTTCTGCATGGGGCCCAGGACATCCGGTGCACGCCGCTTCCCATGGACACCCAGGCCGCTCCTTTCCAGATCGTTCCCGCACGTCCTGCCGATCGCGAGGCACTGGCCGCATTGCTGGTCGAAACCGTGGCAGGCAACGGTTCGGTCGGCTTCATGCACCCGCTGGCACCTGACAGGGCGCTGGCATTCTGGGATGAGGCGTTGGCCGCCGCCGCACGTGGCGAACGGGTCGTGCTGTGCGCGTGGACCGACGGGCAGCTGCTGGGCAGCGGATCGCTGGTACCGGTGCAGGCGCCCAGCCAGCCGCACCGCGCCGAGCTGACCAAGGTGATGGTCGCGCCCGCCGCCCGGGGGGCGGGTGTCGGCGCCGCCCTCGTGAAAGCCCTGGAACAGGCCGCAGGCCGGCTCGGGCGGCGCCTGCTCACCCTCGACGCCTCGCTGGTCGAGGGGCCGGCGGCCTTCTACCGGGGCCTGGGCTACCACGTGGCCGGAGACATCCCCGAATACGCGTACAAGCCCCTGGGCGGCCTCGGCGCCACCCGGGTGATGTGGAAGCTGCTGGATGCGCGCAGCGCGCCGCGACGGGCGCCGGCCGATCCCGGTGCGGACGCCCGCTACATGGGCCTGGCCCTGGACCTGGCTGCGCGTGCCGAGCAGGAGTTCGACGAGATCCCGGTCGGAGCGGTGCTGGTCTCGGCTGCCGGCCAGGTGATCGGCGAGGGCTGGAACCGCAACATCCGCGACCACGACCCCAGTGCCCACGCGGAGATCGTCGCGATGCGACAGGCCGGCCAGGCCCTTGGAAACCACCGGCTGGTCGGCACCACGCTGTACGTGACGCTGGAGCCGTGCAGCATGTGCGCGATGGCCATCGTCCATGCACGGGTCGCGCGGGTGGTGTACGGCGCCCGCGATCCCAAGACCGGCGCCTGCGGCAGCGTGTTCGACGTGACCGGTGACCCGCGCCACAACCACCGGGTGCAGGTGCAGGGCGGGGTGCTGGGAGAGGAAGCTGGCGCGCGGCTGACGCGCTACTTCCGTGCCAAGCGCGGCAAGCCCTCAGGCTGAAGCCCTGGCGACCGGCGCGTGGGCCTTCAGCCGGCCGTCGGCAACTGCCGCCGGGGACGGTGGTCCATCTCCTCGTTGATCGCGGTGACCGCCAGGGTGGACTCGCGCGCCAGCAGGAAGCTGGCGGCGAACATCGACAGTACCCCGCCGGACGCCAGCCAGATCGGCAGCGCGCCCAAACGGTGGTCGGCGAAGTTGTCCACCGCCACCGCCAGGCTGGTGCCGACGAAGCAGCTGATGGCGATGTAAAGCAGCTGCCCGGCGCGCAGCATCAGCAGGCTGCGCAGGCGTTGCAGCGCGATGCGCTTCTCATAGAGCGCCCGCTCGCGCTCGTCCTGCAGCTCGCCAAGTTCCCGCAGCAGGGTGCGGGCCCGGTCGATGATCCGTGCCAGGCGGTTGTTGGCAGACAGCAGCAGGGAGGCGGTGGCCGTCAGGAAGAAGGCCGGCGCCAGCATCGCGGCAAGGACCGCGTGGATACTCGACTCTTGCATGGTCCGGGGCTGCGTGGGGTCTGCGGTATCATGCCAGCCCCCGCCGTGCTGGCAAGCGCGGCTTCGCCCCGCAGGAGCTTCGCCACGCATGCCCATGGCCGCAGGAATGGACCGCCTGATCTGGATCGACCTGGAGATGACCGGCCTGGACACCGACCGGGACTCGATCCTGGAGATCGCCACGGTGGTCACCGACGCACAGCTCAACGTCCTGGCCGAGGGCCCGGAGCTGGCCATCGGCCACCCACTGCAGGTGCTGGAAGCCATGGACGAGTGGAACCGCAACCAGCATGGCCGCTCGGGGCTGTGGCAGCGGGTGCTGGACAGCGACGTGACCCTGGCGCAGGCGGAGGCCCGCACGGTGGCCTTCCTGCAGGAGTGGGTGCCCGCGAAGGCATCGCCGATGTGCGGCAACTCCATCTGCCAGGACCGCCGCTTCCTGCACCGGCTGATGCCGCGGCTGGAGCAGTACTTCCACTACCGCAACCTGGACGTCAGCACGCTCAAGGAGCTGGCCCGGCGCTGGTGCCCGGAAGTGCTGTCCGGCGTGGGCAAGCAGGCCGCGCACACCGCACTGAGCGACGTGCACGACTCCATCGCCGAACTGCGCCACTACCGCCGGTTCCTGGGGGCGTTCGGCGGCAGCGGCAGCTGACGGGATGCTGCCGCTCGCGGCGACAGGTTCGCGGAAAAGAAAAGGCCCCGCATCGCGGGGCCTTTGCGTTTCGCCGCTCGCGGCAGTGGATCAGCCGGCGCGGCTCCTGGCCAGGCGCAGCCAGGTGTCGACCACGGTGTCCGGATTGAGCGACACCGACTCGATGCCTTCCTCCATCAGCCACTGCGCCAGGTCCGGATGGTCCGAGGGACCCTGGCCGCAGATGCCGACGTACTTGCCCTTGGCGCGCGCGGCCTTGATCGCCATCGACAGCAGCTTCTTCACCGCCGGATCGCGTTCGTCGAACAGGCCGGCGACGATGGACGAGTCGCGGTCCAGGCCCAGGGTCAGCTGGGTCAGGTCGTTGGAACCGATCGAGAAGCCGTCGAAGATCTCCAGGAACTCCTCCGCCAGCAACGCATTGGACGGCACCTCGCACATCATGATGATCTTCAGCCCGCGCTCGCCCTGGCGCAGGCCATTGGCGGCCAGTACCTCGACCACCTTGCGGCCCTCGTCCAGGGTGCGCACGAACGGGATCATCACCCAGAGGTTGTCCAGGCCCATCTCGTCGCGAACCCGCAGCACCGCCTTGCACTCCAACGCGAAGGCGTCGGCGAAGGAGGGATCGACATAGCGGCTGGCGCCGCGGAAGCCGATCATCGGGTTCTCTTCCTCCGGCTCGTAGCGCCGCCCGCCGATCAGGTTGGCGTACTCGTTGGACTTGAAGTCCGACAGGCGCACGATCACCGGGTTCGGCGCGACCGATGCGGTGAGCGTGGCGATGCCCTCGGCCAGGCGGTCGACGTAGAACTCCACCGGGCCGCTGTAGCCGGCGATGCGCGCGTCGATCTTCCGCCGGGTTTCCGCGTCCTGCCGGTCGTACTCGAGCAGCGCCTTGGGGTGAACGCCGATGTGGCTGGCGATGATCATCTCCAGCCGCGCCAGGCCGATGCCGGCATTGGGCAGCTGGCCGAAGTCGAACGCGCGCTCGGGGTTGGCGACGTTCATCATGATCTTCAGCGGCGCCGGCGGCATATTGCCCAGGTCGGTCGTGGTGCGTTCGAACGGCAACGCCCCGGCATAGATGAAGCCGGTGTCGCCCTCGGCGCAGCTGACAGTCACTTCCTGGCCATCGCGGATCAGCTCGAGTGCATTGCCGGTACCCACCACCGCCGGCACCCCCAGCTCGCGGGCGATGATCGCCGCATGGCAGGTGCGTCCGCCGCGGTTGGTGACGATGGCGCTGGCACGCTTCATCACCGGTTCCCAGTCCGGATCGGTCATGTCCGCCACCAGCACATCGCCAGGCTGCACCTGTTCCATGTCCTGCAGCGAACGCACCACGCGCGCGGTGCCGGAGCCGATCTTCTGGCCGATGGCGCGCCCCTCGGCGATGACCTCGCCCCGCTGCTCCAGCGAGAAGCGCTCGATCTGGGTGGCGTGGCCGCGGGACTTCACCGTCTCCGGCCGCGCCTGCACGATGAACAGCTTGCCGCTGATCCCGTCCCTGGCCCACTCGATGTCCATCGGACGGCCGTAGTGCTGCTCGATGGTCAGCGCCTGGCGGGAGAGCTCCTGCACGTCCTCGTCCGACAGCGAGAAGCGGCTGCGCAGTTCGGCCGGGGTGTCCTCGGTGCGCACGCGCTCGCCGGGCTGGTCCGAATACACCATGCGGATCGCCTTGCTGCCCAGGGCGCGGCGCAGGATCGCCGGCTTGCCCTGGCGCAGCGTGGGCTTGTAGACGTAGAACTCGTCCGGGTTCACCGCGCCCTGCACGACCATCTCGCCCAGGCCGTAGCTGGCGGTCACGAACACCACGTCGCGGAACCCGGATTCGGTGTCCAGGGTGAACAGCACGCCGGAGGCGCCGACGTCCGAGCGCACCATCAGCTGCACGCCCGCCGACAGGAACACGTCCTCGTGCTTGAAGCCGTGGTGCACGCGGTAGGCGATCGCACGGTCGTTGTACAGCGAGGCGAAGACTTCCTTGACCTTGTGCACGACGTCGTCGGCACCGGTCACGTTGAGGAAGGTTTCCTGCTGGCCGGCGAAGGAGGCATCGGGCAGGTCCTCGGCGGTCGCCGAGGACCGGACCGCCACCGCCACGTCGCCGCCGCCGTTCTCCGCGCACAGCCGCGCGTAGGCCTCGCGGATGGCTGCATCCAGCGCCGGCTGCAGCGGCGCATCGATGACCCACTGGCGGATCTGGCGTCCGGCGGCGGTCAAGGCACCGACGTCCTCCACATCCAGCTGCGCGAGCCGGTCGAAGATGCGCTGGTGCAGGTCGTTGTGCGCGATGAAGTCGCGGAACGCCTCGGCCGTGGTGGCGAAGCCGCCCGGGACCGAAACGCCAAGGCCGGACAGGTGCCCGATCATCTCGCCGAGGGAGGAATTCTTGCCGCCGACGCGTGCCAGGTCGGCAAGGCGCAGCTCATGCAACCACAGGATGTTCTGGTTCAAGTGCGAAGCTCCGTGGAGCCACCGCCCGGCCGGGCAATGGCCGTGTCCCGAGGTATGTGGGGCCGTTATGATGCCCCTGCATTTTGGCGCATAGCAATGTTGATCACGTCGCTCAATACGAATCAGGAGGCGCCACGGGCATGTCCACGATCCGCCCTGTTTTCTATGTCTCCGATGGTACCGGTATCACCGCGGAAACCATCGGCCACAGCCTGCTCACCCAGTTCAGCGATTTCGAGTTCCTGACCGACCGCATCGCCTTCGTCGACGATCCGGACAAGGCGCGCGAAGCGTGCGAACGCATCCGCGAGGCGGGCCAGCGCTATGGCGTGCGCCCCATCGTGGTGAACTCGTGCGTGGATCCGGCGCTCAGCGTGATCCTGGTGGAGAGCGGCGCGTTGATGCTCGACGTGTTCGCACCGTTCATCGAACCCCTGGAGCGTGAACTCAACCAGCCGCGGCAGGCGAGGGTGGGGCGCGCCCACGGCATGGTCGACTTCGACAGCTACCACCGCCGCATCAACGCCATGAACTATGCGCTGGCGCACGATGACGGGGTCGCGCTGGACTACGAGGAAGCCGATGTGGTGCTGGTGGGCGTGTCACGCGCCGGCAAGACGCCGACCTGCGTGTACCTGGCGCTGCATTACGGGATCAAGGCGGCCAACTATCCGCTCACCGATGGCGACCTCGACGACGACCGCCTGCCGCCGCGCCTGCGCGCGTGCCGGCGCAAGCTGTTCGGGTTGACCATCGATCCGGAGCGGCTGCACCAGATCCGGCAGGAACGGCGGCCCGATTCGAGCTACGCGCGGATGGAGACCTGCCGGCGCGAGGTTCAGGCGGCGGAGGCGATGTTCGCGCGCGAGCGGATCCCGACCCTGAGCACTACCCACACCTCGATCGAGGAGATCTCCAGCAAGGTGCTTGCCACGCTCGGTCTGCAGCGCGGGATGTTCTGAAGCGGCGTGAATCTGGGGGCGCGGCGGGCGGATTTCAATGCTGCCGCCTGCACGCGCGGGCGTGTAGCATCGATCGCATGCAGCAAGCACTCCCCATTGCCGCTCGCATCCCCCGGATCGGCCGCTTCGGCTGGCTGATGGGGCTGTACGCGGAAAACCACGGCCGCCTGACCCGGCTGTTCGCCCCGGCCGCCCTGGCCCAGGGCAGCTACGTCTCCTCGCTGGGCGATGGCCTGGACGTGCGCCTGGACGTGATCGAGCGCCACCGCTACACGCTGGAACTGCGGCTGACGTACGACCTGTGTGATCCAGTGACCGGCGAGCCGGACCCGTCCGCGTACCTGCGGCTCTACAACGATGCCCGCCAGGTCGAGACCACGCACTGCTACGTCGGCCGGCGCTGGCAGGATGCGATCGGCCTCTACCCGCCGCCGGCGGAGGTGGTGGGCCATCGGCTGAGGATGAACACCTTCCTGGGCAAGTGGCTGGAATACCTGTCCGAGCAGGGCCACGGGGTGGCGACCCTGCGCCAGGCGCCGCCGGCACGCGTGGAGGGATGAGCATGGGCCTGGATCGGCGCGCCATCCCGCTGTCGGTGCTGGACCTCGCCCCGGTCTGCGAGGGCTCGGACGTGGCGGCTGCGCTCGGCAACACGCTGGACCTGGCCCGGCATGCCGAATCCCTGGGCTACCACCGTTTCTGGCTGGCCGAACACCACAACATGCCCGGCATCGCCAGCGCCGCCACTGCCGTGCTGATCGCGCACGTGGCCGCCGGCACCCGGCGGATCCGGGTCGGCGCCGGCGGCATCATGCTGCCCAACCATTCGCCGCTGCAGGTGGCCGAGCAGTTCGGCACACTGGCGGCGCTGCACCCCGGGCGCATCGACCTGGGCGTGGGCCGCGCGCCGGGCACCGACCAGGCTACGGCCCGCGCCCTGCGACGCTACTTCGAGTCGGCCGACCGCTTCCCGCGGGACGTCCAGGAACTGCTGGGCTACTTCGCGCCCGTGGAGCCCGGCCAGGCGGTGCAGGCCGTGCCCGGCGGCGGGCTGGACGTGCCGGTGTGGATCCTCGGCTCCAGCCTGTTCGGCGCCCAGCTGGCGGCCATGCTCGGGCTGCCCTACGCGTTCGCCTCGCATTTCGCCCCGGATGCCATGGAGCATGCGATCCGGGTGTACCACCGCGACTTCCGGCCCTCACGGCAGTGCCCGCAGCCCTACGTGATGCTGGCAGTGAACGTCGTCGCCGCAGATACCTGCGCGGAAGCCAGGCGCCTTTTCACCACTCCACAGCAGGCTTTCGTGAACCTGCGACGCGGGCGGACGGGCCTGATACCGCGGCCAGTGGACGACATCGAGGCGTACTGGACGGCCGAGGAGAAGGCCGGGGTGGAGCGGGCACTGGCGTGCAGCGTGGTCGGCGACCCGCAGCAGGTGGCCGACGGGCTGGCAGCTTTCGCCGACCGCCACCGCCCGGACGAGCTCATCGTGGTCGCGAACATCCATGACCATGCCGCCCGCCGGGAGTCCTACCGCATCGCCGCCGAGGCCTGGGGCCTGACCCGGTCCGGGTGAACCCATG
Organism: Pseudoxanthomonas sp.; assembly: GCA_052039535.1. Classification (GTDB taxonomy): domain Bacteria; phylum Pseudomonadota; class Gammaproteobacteria; order Xanthomonadales; family Xanthomonadaceae; genus Pseudoxanthomonas. The sequence continues at coordinate 1,279 of JBQGEI010000251.1, read as the reverse complement.
AACGGCCCGGCCGGGGGGCCTCGCTATTCGCCGCGAATAGGGGTATCGTTCGCTCACTGTGTTTGCATGGGTCACCGTGAATCGTGGCCTGATGCAGTCGATCTGACGATCGCGCTACATCGTTCCGCTTTGCCTAACACCTGCAACCCAGTACCCGTCGCGGATGTCCCGTGACCGGTTTTCACTTTCCCGTTGAGGAGTTAGCAAACATGTCCGATCGTCAGACCGGTACCGTCAAGTGGTTCAACGACGCCAAGGGCTTCGGCTTCATCACCCCGGAGAGCGGTGCCGACCTGTTCGTGCATTTCCGTTCGATCCAGGGTTCGGGCTTCAAGTCGCTGCAGGAAGGCCAGAAGGTCTCCTTCATCGTCGTGCAGGGCCAGAAGGGCCTGCAGGCCGACCAGGTCCAGCCGCTGTAATTGGCTGACGTCCCGGCTTAGGCCGGGTCGTGGCAGAAACGCCGGGAGCGCAAGCTTCCGGCGTTTTTCGTTTGGGCCGCATGCGACGATGGGCGCCCCCGGCCTCCGGAACCGCCATGCTGACGCTCCACCATCTCGAGAACTCCCGCTCCCAACGCGTGCTGTGGCTGCTGGAGGAACTGGCGCTGCCGTACCGGGTCGTCCGACACGCGCGCGACCGCCGGACCCTGCTGGCCCCCGAAGCCCTGCGCGCGGTCCATCCGCTGGGCAAGGCGCCGGTGCTGGTCGACGAAGGCCAGGCGCTGGCCGAATCCGGCGCGATCCTGGAATACCTCCTCGAGCGCTACGACACCGGCCATGTGCTTTCGCCGGCCCCCGCGGCCGGGTCATCGCCCGAGCGCCAGCGCTACCGCTACTGGATGCACTACGCCGAAGGCTCGGCCATGCCGCCCCTGCTGCTGACCCTGGTGCTCAAGCGGATGGCCGCCGCCCCGATGCCGTTCTTCGCCCGGCCCATCGCGCGTGCCATCGTGGAGCGCACGCTCGGCGGGTTCGTCAGGCCGCAGCTCGAGCTCCACCTGGGCTGGATGGAGCAGGCGCTGGACAGCGGCACCTGGTTCGCGGGCGAACGCTTCACCGCCGCCGACATCCAGATGAGTTTTCCGCTGGAAGCGGCCGCCGGACGCGCGGGGCTGGAACCATATCCGCACCTGCGGAGCTTCCTGGAGCGCATCCACGCCCGCCCGGCCTACCAGCGGGCGCTGGAGCAGGGTGGGCCTTTCACGCCCGCCGCCGGCTGAACTGAACCGCGCGGCAGCGGTTGCCCGGCATGGACTTGCCAGCGACGCCGGTGGCCGCAT
>JBQGEI010000250.1:0-2969 GCA_052039535.1 Pseudoxanthomonas sp. | reverse complement strand
GGCTGGCTGGAACCGGGCCGCCTGCAGCTGTCCACCACCCAGCCGCTGGGCCTGGCGCGTGCCTGGTCGCGGGTATGGCCGCGCCAGCGGCTGCTGGTCTACCCGCGGCCGGAGCCGTCGCCGCCGCCACTGCCGGACAGCAGCGGCAGCCTCGGCCGCGGCCGCCCCGACCCGCTGGGCGAGGAGCCGCACCAGCTGCGCGCGTACCGCAGCGGCGACGCCCCGCGCACCATCGCCTGGAAGCACAGCGCGCGCCGCGACAGCCTGGTGGTGCGCGAGTTCGAGCGCGCCGAGGGTCGCGAGCTGGTGCTGGCCTGGCAGGACCTGCCGGCGCTGGCGGCCGAGGCGCGCATCGCGCGGCTGGCCGCGTGGGTGGACCAGGCCGAGCGCGAGGGCGTGCGCTACCGCCTGCGGCTGCCGGCGCAGGACGACATCGGCCCGGGCCGTGGCCTGGAGCACCGGCATGCCTGCCTGCGCGCGCTGGCGCTGTTGCCGGGGTCGGCATGAGCACGCCCGCCGACACCCCGCTGCTGGATCCGCGCACCCGCGCCTGGACCCTGTCCACCGCCGCCCTGGCCCTGCTGCCGCTGCTGGTGATCCTGCCGGGCACGCTGGCCCTGGTGCTGGCGGCCACCGCGGTGCTGGTCACCCTGGCCTCGTGGCGCCGCCCGCTGCCGGCCTGGCTGCGCCTGCTGCTGGCACTGGCGATGCTGGCGGCGGTGTTCGCGCTGATGGGAACCCGCCTGGGCCGCGACTCCGGCTGCGCGCTGCTGGCGGCGATGCTGGCGATCAAGCCGGCCGAGTCGCACCGCCTGCGCGATGCGCGCAGCCTGCTGGGGTTCTCGCTGTTCGCGCCGTTCGCCGCGTTCCTGCTGGAGCAGGGCCCCCTGGCGATGGGCCTGGGGCTGGCCGCCGTGCTCAGCGCGCTGCTGTCGCTGCAGCGCCTGGCGGACGTGGAGAACCAGGCGCGGCCGCTGCCGCTGGGCCAGCGCCTGCGGGTGATGGCGCGGCTGGTGGCCATCGGCCTGCCGCTGGCGTTGGCCGCGTTCTGGCTGTTCCCGCGGCTGGGCTCCCCGCTGTGGGGCGTGCCCGAGCGCGCCCTGGCCCGGCCCGGCCTGTCCGACCGGATGGAGCCCGGTGCCTGGGCGGACTTCATGAGCGACGACCGCCCCGCCCTGCGGGTCCGCTTCGACGGCGCGCCGCCGGCCGCCGACCAGCTGTACTGGCGCGGCGCGGTGCTGTGGAAATACGACGGCCAGGCGTGGACCCGCCAGGGCTGGCTCGACGGCCTGCCGGTGCCGGAGGTCGAGCACGCCGAAGGCACCGCCTGGCGCTACGAGGTGGAGATGGAGGCCACCGACCGCCGCCAGCTGGTGGCGCTGGACCTGCCCACCGTGGCACCGGCCGGGGCACGGCTCGGGTTCGACCATGCCCTGACCACCGCGCGCCCGCTGTCGGCCCCGAGCCGCTGGCAGCTGCGCTCGGCCCCCGCGCAGGTGCTGGAACCGGGCCTGCGCCCCACCCTGCGCACGCTCGCCCTGTCCCTGCCGCAGGACCGCAACCCCCGCACCCTGGCGCTGGCCCGGCAGTGGCGCAGCGAGGCCGGCGACGACGACGCGGCGATCGTCGCCCGCGCGCTGGACTGGATCCGCGCGGATTTCGCCTACACCCTGGACGTGCCGCTGCCCGGCCGCGATGCGGTGGACGATTTCCTCTTCGCGCAGCGCCAGGGCTACTGCGAGCAGTTCAGCTCGTCCTTCGCGGTGCTGATGCGCGGCGCCGGCATCCCGGCGCGGGTGGTGATCGGCTACGCCGGCGGCTACCGCAATCCCTTCGCCGACTACTGGATCGTGCGGCGCATGGATGCCCACGCCTGGGTCGAGGTCTGGCTGGAGGGCCGCGGCTGGGTGCGGGTGGACCCGACCGCCGCCGTGGCCCCGGACCGCATCTACGACACCCTCGAGCAGCGCCGCTCGGTGGCCGATGCCGGCGCCGGGCTGCAGGCCCTGCGGATGGACAACATCGGCCACCTGGGCGACTGGCTGCGGCGCAGCTGGAACGACCTGGTGCTCGGCTTCGATGCCCAGCGCCAGCAGGCGCTGCTGCGCCCGCTCGGCCTGCAGCGGCTGCAGCCGTCGCAGCTGCTGCTGGCGTTCGCCGCACTGGCGGCGCTGGCGCTGGCCGGCATGGCCTGGCTGCTGGCCCGCGGCGAGCGCGAGCCGGACCCGCTGCTGCGCGCCTGGCACCGGCTCGGCGAGCGCTACACCCGCCTGGGCCTGGGCCGCGCTGCGCACGAACCGGCGATGGACTGGGCGCGCCGGGTGGCGGCGGCACGGCGCCCCTCGGGCGAGGCCCTGCTCGCACTCAGCCGGCGTTTCGCCGAAGCGCGCTACGCTCCACGCCACGGGGGATTGCGCCAGCTGGTCGATGACCTGCGGCGGCACCGCCCCTGACCTTCCGGAGGCCGCCATGATCCTGCGCAACACTGTACGAATCCTCACCACCGCCGCCAGCCTGGCGCTGCTGTCCGCCTGCGCCACCGCGCCGCAGCCGCTGCAGGGGGCGTTCCCGCAGATCACCCCGCAGCAGGCGGTTGGCACCAGCCCCGCCGGCAGCCCCGTGCGCTGGGGCGGGCGGATCGTGGAGACCCTGCCCAAGCAGGACAGCACCTGCTTCCAGATGGTCTCGCTGCCGCTCAACGCCAGCGGCCGCCCGCAGAGCGACGCCTCCGACCTGACCCAGGGCCGCTTCCTGGCCTGCCGCGCCGGCTTCTACGATCCGGCGGTGTTCACCCCCGGGCGCGAGGTGACCTTCGTCGGCCGGGTCCAGGGCACCGAGAGCGTGCGCATCGGCGAGTACGACTACCGCCTGCCACAGCTGGCCGCCGACGTGGTCTACCTGTGGCCCGAGGTGCGCGAGGTGGACGTGGTGGTCCCGCCGCCGCGCCCGTACTGGGGTCCTTACTGGGG
>JBQGEI010000249.1:0-1829 GCA_052039535.1 Pseudoxanthomonas sp. | reverse complement strand
GAAGCTGCTGGCCGAGCTCGGCGACGCGCCCGGCATCCTGGTCGGCACCCAGATCCTGGCCAAGGGCCACGACCTGCCCAACCTGACCCGGGTGGTGGTGGTCGGGGTGGACGAGGGCCTGTTCTCCTCCGACTTCCGCGGTGGCGAGAAGCTGGCCCAGCTGCTGGTGCAGGTGGCAGGCCGCGCCGGACGCGCGCGCAGGCCCGGCGAGGTGTGGTGGCAGACGCACCACCCGGACCATCCGCTGCTGCATGCGCTGATCGCCGGCGGTTACGAATCCTTCGCCGACGCCGAACTCGAACAGCGCCAGGCGGCCGGGTTCCCGCCGTACGCGCACCTGGCGATGCTGCGCGCCGAAGCGCCGCAGGTCGAGGCGGCCACCGCCTTCCTGCGCGCCGCCCGGCATGCGCTGGAAGAAGCCGCCTGCGCAGGGGGCGCGCCGCAGGTGGAGCTGCATGGTCCGATCAGCGCGCCGATGCCGCGAAGGGCCGGCCACTACCGCATGCAGCTGCTGCTGTCCTCCGCGCACCGGCGCGCGCTGCATGCGTGTCTGGATGCAGCGCTTCCGGCCCTGTACGCACTGCCGGAGGCGCGGCGCACACGCTGGTCGCTGGACGTGGACCCGATGGACCTGTACTGAGGCGGCGGTTGCCGGCGCCGCTAGCGTCCGCAACCACGCCGCTTCATCGACTGGAGCAGGGTCTCGCTGCTGGCTGCGCCGCCCATCGGCCGTCGCGCTCCGGGACCATGGCCACCGCCGACCAGGGTCTCGCTGCCGGCGCGCATGGCGGCGGCGAGCTCGCCGCAGTCGATGCGCCGCGCCTGTTCGTGCCAGCGCCCTGCCAGCGAGCTGTCGTGCATCTGCAGGCGTGGCAGGTGGGCCTGCGGTGGCGGGCGTGCGTTGATTGCCGGACCGAACAGGTCGCGCCGGAAGCTGTGTCCCTCCGCGGGCGATGGCGCCGGAACCACCCATGCGTCGTCTGCAACGACTGGAATCCCGAGCCTTGCCTCGTCGACTTCCTTCAGCCCGCCCTGGCGCACTGCCCCAGGCCTCGCCGGCGTGACTGCCAGCGCCGGCGCATGCCGGGAGCCCGGTTGCACCGCCGCCTCCGGCCCGGGCGGCAGCGGCCTCTCCGACCACGTGATGCGCATGCGCTCCACGCTTTCATGCCGCGACTTCCCTCCGCCTTGCCAACCCGAACCCGCAAGCAGCAGGACGATCGGTCCATGTACCGCGGCGGCCAGGAACATCGCGAGCCAGCGCCACTGCGCCGGCTCACGCGCATCCCGGGACTCCGGCGCGCCTGGCCGCGGATTGCCTTCCCTGCCTTCCACGAGATCCTTCTCCAGCGGCCTGGCCCAGCACCACTGACCGCCGCGCCGGGCAACGGTTCCCGCCGGCTCCCGCGGGACGCAGACGCCGGCTCAGACGGCCTTCTTCTTCGCTGGCGCGCGGCGGCGCGGCTTGTCGCGCACCCACAGGGTCTTGCCCTCCTCGCGCATCTCGAACAGGTCCGTGGCCTTCACCAGGTCGCTGAGCTTGCGGTAGCCGTAGTTGCGCGGATCGAACGACGCCTGGTTACCGATCTGGCTGCCGACCACGTCGAGCCGGGTCCAGCCGTCGTCGCCGCTGCCCGCGTCCACCGCGCTGCGCAGCATCTGCACCAGGCGCGCGTCGCTGCGAAGCGCCTGCACGTCCTTGGTGGTGGCGTTGCCAGCCTGGCCGTTGTCGGCCGCCGGGCTGCCCAGCGCCTCGACGTAGGTGAACTTGGAGCAGGCGTTGACGAACGGCGATGGCGTCTTCTTCTCGCCGAAGCCATACACCTTCA
>JBQGEI010000248.1:0-11033 GCA_052039535.1 Pseudoxanthomonas sp. | reverse complement strand
CTCGCGGGGGGCGCTGGCGCGCCGGGGCTTCGCCCCGGCCGACGCCATGCCACCGGCGTTCGACGCAGCGGTGCTCGCGGGCATTCCCGCGCCGCGCCTGGTGTTCGCCAACGGCCGCTTCGACGCCGCCCACAGCGACCTGTCCGGCCTGGTGCCGGGAGCGGACGTACAACCGCTGTCGCAGGTGCTGGCCAGCGCCGAGCCGCGCGATGCCAATTTCCTGCAGCGTCGCTACGAGCGCCGCGACGAGCCCTTTGCCCGGGCCAATGCCGCCCTGGCCGAGGAAGGGGCTGTGGTGCGGCTGGACGCGGGCGTCCGCCTGGCCTCGCCGCTGCACCTGGTGTTTGTCGGCGTGCCGCAGGAAAGCGACCGCGCCTGGCACCTGCGCCATTTCATCGAGCTGCGCGAGGGTGCGGCGCTGGACATCGTCGAGCACCAGGCCGGTGCCGGCGAGCACGCCCACCTGGCCAACGACGTGCTGCACCTGCATGCCGGCAAGGGGGCGGTGGTCCGCCATGCGCGGATGCAGGCCGACCCCGCACGCGCCAGTCGTTTCGCGCGCACCGACGCCGTGCTTGCGCGCCACGCCCGTTACCACCGGTTCGACCTGGAGCTGGGCGCTGCGCTCAGCCGGCACGAGCTCAACGTCCGCCTGGAGGGCGACGGCGCCCACCTGACCGCCAATGGCGTGCTGCTCGGGGGGGGCCGGCGCCATGTCGACACCCGCCTGGGCATCGAGCACATCGCCCGCGACACGAGCTGCCAGCTGTTGTGGCGCGGCATCGCCGACGACCGCAGCCGGGTGGTGTTCCATGGCGGCATCCATATCCGCCCCGGCGCCGACGGCACCGACGCCAGGCTGTCCAACAAGAACCTGCTGCTGTCTGCCGACGCGGAGATCGACACCCAGCCGGTGCTGGTGATCGACGCCGACGAGGTCCAGGCCGCGCACGGCGCCACCGTTGGCCAGCTCGATGCCAATGCCCTGTTCTACCTGCGCTCGCGCGGGGTACCGGCAGCGCAGGCCCAGCGCCTGCTGACCGTGGCGTTCTGCCGCGAGCCGTTGCTCGCGCTGGAGGACGACGGCCTGCGCAAGCTGCTGCTCGAGCGCCTGGACGCGGCGCTGGCCGCGGCGCTGGATGGCGGGGCCGGCGCGTGAGCGGCGCTCCGACCGCACCTTGGGCCACCCAGCCGGAGCCGGCCACGCCGCCGGTGGACTGGGCGCGCGTGCGCGCCGACTTCCCGTTGCTGGCGCGCGAGGTCCACGGCCGCCCGCTGGTGTACCTGGACAACGCCAACACCTCGCAGAAGCCACTGCCGGTGGTGGCCTCGCAGGACCGGTTCTACCGCCACCACAACGCAAACGTGAGTCGTGCGGTACACGCGCTGGGCACCGAGGCCACCGAGGCGTACGAGGCCGCGCGGTCGCGCCTGGCGCGCTTCCTCAGGGTGCGCGCCGACGAGCTGGTGCTGTGCAGCGGCACCACCTTCGCGCTCAACCTGGTGGCCTACTCGTGGGCACTGCCGCGGCTCAGGGCCGGCGACGTGATCCTCGTCTCGCGCATGGAGCACCACGCCAACATCGTGCCGTGGCAGCTGGTCGCCCAGCGCACCGGCGCCACCGTCAGGGTGGCCGAGATCCTGCCCGACGGCAGCCTCGACCTGGACGCGCTGTACCGGGCGATGACCGGCGAGGTGAAACTGCTCGCGCTCACCCATGTGTCCAACGTGCTGGGCACGGTCAATCCGGTGCGGGAGATCTGCCGCGAGGCGCGCCGCCGGGGCATCACCACCGTGGTTGACGGTTCGCAGGCGGCGCCGCACATGCCCTTGGACGTGGCGGCGATCGGTTGCGATTTCTACGCCGTCACCGGACACAAGATGTGCGGACCGACCGGTACCGGGGCGCTCTGGGGTCGCCGCGAGCTGCTGCAGGAAATGCCGCCGTTCCTGGGCGGCGGCGAGATGATCCGCGAGGTCAGCTTCGAAGGCACGGTGTTCAACGAGCCGCCGCACCGGTTCGAGGCCGGCACGCCCAACATCGCCGGCTTCGTCGGCCTGGGTGCGGCCATGGACTACCTGGACGGCGTCGGCATGGATGCGATCGCCGCGCGCGAGGCCGAGCTGCTGGCACATGCCACCGAGGCACTGCAGGCCATCCCCGGCCTGCGCATCTTCGGCAACGCACCGTGCAAGGCTGCGGTGATCTCGTTCCTGGTCCAGGGCGCCCACGCCCACGACCTGGCCACCCTGCTCGACCTGGAAGGCGTGGCGGTGCGCTCGGGCCAGCATTGCGCCCATCCGCTGTTGCAGTTCTTCGGCGTCGCCGCGACCCTGCGCGCCTCGCTGGCCTTCTACAACACCCACGAGGAGATCGACCGCTTCGTGGCCGCGCTGGACAAGACCCGCCGCCTGCTCGCCTGAGCAGCGGCACCGGCATCGCGCCCGGGCTGCCGGGGGCGGTGCGGCGGCCTAGAATGCGCGGATGGACATGCCCACCTTCCGCCACGCATCCGCCGCCGACATCCCGGCCATCGTCGCACTGGTCACCGCCGCCTACCGCGGGGATGCCAGCCGCCAGGGCTGGACCACCGAGGCGGACCTGCTGGAAGGCCAGCGCATCGATCCGGCCGTGCTGGCCGCCGACATCGCTCGCCCACGCAGCATCGTCCTGCTGGCCGAGCGTGCCGGCAGCCTGCTGGCATGCGCCTATGTGGCCGAGGAGGATGGCGCCGGCTATTTCGGCATGTTCGCGGTGCAACCCGGCCTGCAGGGCGGCGGAGTAGGCAAGGCGGTACTCGCCGAGGCCGAGCGGATCGTCCGCCAGCAATGGGGCCTGGAGCGCATGTGCATGACCGTGATCGACGTGCGCGAGAGCCTGATCGCCTTCTACGAGCGCCGCGGCTACGCACGCACCGGCATCCACAAGCCGTTCCCGTACGGCGACGAACGCTTCGGCATCCCGCTGCGCGGGGACCTGCGTTTCGAGGTGCTGGAAAAGCGGCTGGGCACGGAGGCGGCGGCGTGAGCGATACCTGGACCTTCGTTTGCGCTCCCTCCGAACTGCTGCCGGGCGAGATGCGCACCGTGTTCGACGAGGTGACCGAGACGCCGATCCTGGTCGTGAACCTGGACGGCGCGCTGTATGCGCTGGAGGACCGCTGCAGCCACGAGAATTTCGAGCTGTCCAACGGCGTGGTCGATCCGGCCGAGGGCAGCATCGAATGCGTGCTGCACGGGGCCCGCTTCGACGTGCGTGATGGCCGCGCGCTGTGCGCGCCGGCCTACTCTTCCGTGCCGAAGTTCCCGGTCCGGATGGATTCGACCGGCATCTGGACCCGCGACGACCGGGACTGAGCGCGCACGCGGCCAGATCGCCGGATTGCAAATGGGAATCCATCTCATTACGATCCACGCTCCGGCCCGCGTGGCCCGCCTTCCGGCGAACGTCCTTGCCCAACGTCGCTCCCTCCAGACGTTCCCCGTGCCAGCGCCTGGCGGCGCTGGCGCTGTTCTGGCTCGCCGGCGTGTTGGTTGCAGGGCTGCTGGCCGGACCGGCCCGGGGCACCGTCCACGCGGGCGTTGAGCAAGCGGCGACCGCCACGTCCCTGACCGGCGCCACGCCCGGCGTGGCCCACCGTGCCATCGTGCAGGCAGCGCGCGGCCAGCACGCATGCCTGTCGTGCAACTGCCCCGGGGAATATGAGGACCCGTGGCTGCGCGCAACGCGGGCCGGTGCCGGGCCATGCGCCGACCGCCAGGCGTACGCCGCCCACCCCGGACCTCGCACCGGCGGCCGCCCGCCGCAGCCTCGCGGCCACGGCCCACCCGCCGCCTGACGCACGCAACGCGCAGCGACAGCTGCCGTATCCGCGCACCCCCGCGTTCCGTCCCGGGATGCCCGGCGCTGCAAGCGCCCCGGGTTCTGTTCTTCCTCCGCTTTTTCCAACCAAGAAGCCTCCCCATGACCCATATCAGGACCCGCAAGCACGCGCCTGCGGCACTGCGCACCCAACCTGGCCTGGCGACCGCCACCCTGCTCACCGGCCTGGCCCTGGCCGCACCGGCCACCGCGGCCGACTCCATGGACCCTGCCGCAAGCCGCAACGGCAGCGCCACCACCCTGGACGGCCTGGAGGTCAAGGGCATCCATGGCTACAAGGCCGACCGGATGGCGTCGCCCAAGTTCACCCAGTCGCTGCAGGACACCCCGCAGACCATCCAGGTGATCACCGGCGACCTGTTCAACCAGCAGGGCGCCACCACCCTGACGGAGGCACTGCGCAACAGCGCCGGCGTGGGCACCTTCTATGCCGGCGAGAACGGCAACACCAGCACCGGCGATGCCATCTACATGCGCGGCTTCGACAGCTCCGGCAGCATCTTCGTCGACGGCGTGCGCGACCTGGGTTCGATCTCGCGGGATGTGTTCAACACCGAGCAGGTCGAAGTGGTCAAGGGTCCGGCCGGTACCGCCAACGGCCGCAGCGCACCGACCGGCGCGATCAACATGGTCAGCAAGCAGGCGGGCCTGCACGATGCGGTCGTCGCCACGGTGTCCGCCGGCAGTGACGGCCAGCAGCGCGGCACCGCCGACTGGAACCAGGCCCTGGGCGCCACCTCGGCGCTGCGCCTGAACGCGATGTGGCAAGACAGCGACGTGGCCGGACGCGACCACGTCAACAACAGCCGCTGGGGCCTGGCCCCTTCGTTCGGTTTCGGCCTGGGGACCGATACCCGCTACCAGTTCAACCTGCTGTACATCGAACAGGACAACGTGCCCGACGGCTTCGTTCCGACGATCGGGCTGCCGGGCTGGTCCCCGCAACCGGGCCTGGAGCAGCTGGCCGGCCACCCGGTGGACCCGGAGAATTTCTACGGCACCCGTTACGACCATGACGACGTCACCGTGCAGCAGGCCACCTTCCGTTTCGAACATGACTTCTCGGACGCGGTGACGCTGAGCAACATCGCCCGCTGGGGCAGGTCCGAGCAGGACTATCTGCTGACGGCGTTCATGTCCACCGGCGGCAGCGTGGCCGACCCGGGCGCCGGCAACATCCGCTGGACCGACATCGACGACCGCTCCAGCTACACGCTCAACCGCGGCAACCTGACCTACAAGGACCAGGAGAACACCATCCTGACCGACCAGCTCAACCTGCGCGCCGATTTCGCCACTGGCGCGGTCCGGCACAACCTGAGCACCGGGCTGGAATTCACCCGCGAGCAGCAGCAGTCCCACGGCCTGGCGGGCACCACCGATGCCCGCTGGATGCCCGCCAGCCTCTACGACCCGGACTGGAACGCCACCGGCCTGACCACCCGGCGCACCGGCGCCCATACCGATGGCAGGACCACCACCTCTTCGGTCTACCTTTTCGACACCCTCGGTTTCGGCGGAGGTTTCCTGCTGACCGCCGGCGTGCGCGCCGACCACTACGACACCGAGTACGCCAGCGCCGTGGCGTGCGGCGGACGCGGCGGCCCGGCCTGCGGCAGCAATCCGGCAGGCACCGTCGTCGCCATGCCGACCCTGGAGGATTCGGACACCCTCATCAACTGGAAGCTCGGCGCGGTCTACAAGGCAGGCGACCTGGTCAGCGTGTACGCCAACTACGCGTTGTCGCAACAGCCCCCGGGCGGCAGCAACTTCCAGCTGAACCAGACCGCCGGCAACGCCAACAACATCAACATGGACCCGCAGAAGGCACGCACCGCCGAGGTCGGTTCCAAGTGGCGCCTGCTCGAGGACCAGCTGGCGCTGGACGTGGCGCTGTTCCGCACCGAGGTCAGCAACGAGATCACCGGCAATGCGGCCGAAGGCTATTACCAGAACGGCGAGAAGTCGGTGGAAGGCATGGAGGTTTCGCTGGTCGGCCAGCTCAGTGACGCCTGGGCGGTCTCGGCCGGCTATCTCCACCAGAAGACCAGCATCGACGTGGGCAGCCTGCTGACAGCCGACGGCAGCAACAACCTGGCCTATACCCCCGAAGACGCATTCACCGGCTGGACGACCTACCGGCTGCCGTTCGGCCTGGCCGTGGGCGGTGGCGTACGCTACTCGGGACAGATGCATCGGGGCACCGACGGCGCGGTGGGCACGCCGGCCTACACCAAGTCCTATACCGTCTGGGACGCGGTGGCCTCGTACCAGGTCAACGAAAACCTGCTGTTGCGCCTGAACGCCTACAACGTCTTCGACAAGCAATACGTGGCGGCGATCAACAAGAGCGGCTACCGCTACACCCCGGGGACGCCGCGCACGTTCCTGCTGAGCGCGGAGTTCCGCTTCTGACCCATCCACCGGCCGGGGTGCTCGCCCCGGCCGGTTTCCCGGGAGACGTACGATGCTGCTGCATGTTCCACAGGTCCTCGGCCCGCAGGAACTGGCCCACATCCGCCAGGCGCTGGCGGCGGCCGAATGGGGCGACGGGCGCGAGACGGTCGGTGCCCAGGGCGCGCAGGTCAAACGCAACCAGCAACTGCCCGACGCCTCGCCGTTGAAGGCCGAACTGGGCGCGATGGTGCTGGCGGCGCTGGAACGCAATCCGCTGTACTTCGCCGCGGCGTTGCCGCTGCGGGTGCTGCCACCGCGCTTCAACCGCTATACCGGAGGCGGGGAATACGGCTTCCATGTCGATGGCGCGGTGATGATGGCTGGCCGCGGAGCGGACCGCACGCAGGTGCGTTCCGACGTCTCCTGCACCCTGTTCCTGTGTGACCCCGACGCTTACGACGGCGGCGAACTGGTGATCAGCGACACCTACGGCGAGCACGAGGTGAAGCTGCCGGCCGGCGACATGATCCTGTACCCCTCCAGCAGCCTCCACCGGGTCACGCCGGTGACGCGCGGTGTGCGCCTGGCCTCGTTCTTCTGGGTACAGAGCATGGTCCGCGACGACGCACGGCGACGGCTGCTGCTGGAGATGGACACCGCCATCGAATCATTGCGCCGCCAGCGGGCCGACGCGTCCGCGGTGCTGCAGCTGACCGGCGTGTACCACAACCTGCTGCGGCAGTGGGCCGAGACCTGAGCCGAACAGGAATCATCCGCGGTTGTATTTGAGAACCATTCCCGTTTAAGATGCACCGGTCGATCCGACCGTGTACGTGGGGACGTGTGAGCCAGTTCCGCCTTCCAGCGCAGGCCCGGACCACCGGGATGCGATCCCCCGCGCCGGGTCCCGTCGCCGCACCGCGGTCGCGGCTGGCGTTGCCGCTGGGGCTGGTCGTGGCGGTACTGGCGGTCGTGGCGATGCTGGTGCTGCCCGCATCCGGATCGGGCGGTCCCGCGGCGGCCCTTTCCGGCATGGCGGCCCCTGCGGCGCAGGCCTGGATGGATGCCGGGGATCCGGACATGCCACCTCCGGCCGAGCATCGCCGGAAGCCGCTGAAGAAGCCCCGCCCCCTTCCGCTGTGGTTGCCGGTCGCCGGTGACCCTCCCGCTGCCGGAGCGCCGGCGTGGCCCGCTTCCGTGGACAAGCGCCCCCGGCTGCCGCGGCCGCTCCTGTCCGTCGCCGCGCCGCGGCGGCCGGATCCGGGGCTGCGCCTGCATCCCGGCCAGGCACCGCCCGCGGCCTGACGCGCCCGCGGCCCGCCCCCGGGCCGACCGTTCGTCCCTTCCCTTCCTGCAGACCCCAGGCGCGGCCGGTTGCCGACGCGCCCAGGCATGCGCCGCCCACTCTGCACATCCAGACGCCATGACCCGACTCCTGTCCCTGCCCCGTCCCGCCCGCCTCCCGCTCGCGCTGTGCCTCGCGCTGGCCAGCCTCCCCGCAACCGCCGAGCCGGCGGCCGCGGGCGATCCCAGCACCCTGGATACGGTGGTCGTCACCGCTACCGGCTTCGAGCAGAAGATCGTCGATGCGCCGGCCAGCATCAGCGTCATCACCCGCGAGGACCTCGCGCGCCGCCCGTACATCACCCTGCTGGACGCGGTCCGCGACCTGGAAGGCGTGGACATCGGCGAGACCCGCGACAAGACCGGCCAGGGCACGGTTTCCATGCGCGGCATGGGCTCGGACTACACCCTGGTGCTGATCAACGGCCGGCGCCAGAACAACCACGGCGACATCTACCCGAACAACTTCGGCGGCAACCAGTTCAACCACATCCCGCCGCTGGATGCGATCGAACGGATCGAGGTGATCCGCGGCCCGATGTCGACCCTGTACGGTGCCGACGCCATGGGCGGCGTGATCAACGTCATCACCCGCAAGGGCCTGGACACGTGGGCCGGCTCGGTCACCCTGGGCCGCACCTTCGAGACCGACGACGCCTACGGCGACGACACCACCGCCGACTTCCACCTCACCGGCCCGCTGGTTCCCGGCGCCCTGGACCTGGCCGTGCGCGGCAGCTGGTACAAGCGCGATGCGTCCAACCCGGTGTACGGCGACGTGGTCGACCCGGCCGGCGAGCGCCACAGCCGGGCGCTGGGTTTCGGCGGCGGCGGCAAGACCGTCGACAACACCAACAAGGCCGCCGGCATCAGCCTGGTCTGGACCCCGACCGAAGCCCAGAGCCTCACCCTGGACCTGGACACCTCGCGCCAGGAATACGACAACGCCATCCGCGTCAACGATGCCGGCGTGGAGGAATACCCGGTCGGCACCGTGGACAACCATGGCGCAGTGCTGCGCATCGGCAACAACGGCCGGGTCGAGCCGCGCGCCGGTTATGCACCGACCCAGCAGTTCACCCGGGACAGCTGGGCCGTGACCCACGAGGGCACCTGGTCCTTCGGCAACAGCCTGGTCGCCCTGTCCTACGTGGACACCCGCAACGAGGGCCGCACGCTGCCCTTCAGCGTGGCCGAGCGGCAGTCGCTGCAGCAGCTCTGGAACACGGCCTGCACCGGCCTGGGCGGCAGCATCGGCGCCAGCGGCTACTGCGCCCCGGGTGCGGCGATGGGCTTCCGCAACGCCAACGCCTGGAACAACCAGTCCGAGGGGCAGAAGCTGGCGGTGATGGAGAGCGTCCTGGCGCCGGCGCAGTACCAGCAGTTGCTGGCCTTCCTGCCACGGCCGCAGCGCACCCTGGAAAGTTCGCAGTACACGCTGGACGGACGCCTGGACATTCCGTTCCAGGCCGCCGGCGAGCACGTGGCGGTCGTGGGCGCGCAGGTGGTGCGCGGCGACCTCACCGACGGCGTGTTCGGCCTGGAGGCCGGACGCCCGGGCGGCGTGCAGGAGCACAACATGTACTCGCTGTTCGTCGAGGACACCTGGAAGGTGACCGCGCCCCTGTCGCTGACCGGCGGCGTCCGCTACGACGACCACCAGGTGTTCGGCAACCATGTCAGCCCGCGCCTGTACGCGGTCTACGCCCTGGGCGAGGCCTGGACCCTCAAGGGCGGCGCCAGCACCGGCTTCAAGACCCCGAAGACCACCCAGCTGTACGACGGCGTGGTCGGCTTCGGTGGCCAGGGCACCTTGCCCATGTTCGGCAACCCCGACCTGCAACCGGAGACCAGCACCAGCTACGAGCTGGCGCTGTACTGGCAGCATCCGGATGGCCACAACTTCAACGCCACCGTGTTCCGCAACACCTTCGACGACAAGATCGCCTCCCAGCCCTGTGGCGGGGGCCTGGCCCTGGCCTGCGCCGGTAGCGGCCAGTATGCGGAGCTCGGCTATGCCAACAGCACCCGCACCGTGAACATCGACAAGGTGGTGATCCAGGGCGCGGAACTGGCCGGCCGCTGGCAGCTGGCCGAGGCCTTCGGCCTGCGCGCGAACTACACCTGGACCGACAGCGAGCAGCGCAGCGGCGCCCAGCAGGGCCTGCCGCTGGGCGAAAGCGCCCGGCACATGGCCAACGCCACCTTCGACTGGCAGGTGCTGGACCGCCTGAACCTGTTCCTGACCGCCGAGTCACGTTCCAGGCGCTATCGCGGCGTCCACGCCATCACCCAGCAGCCGCTGTACTACCGCGATTACGCCGTGCTGCACCTGGGCGGCGCCTGGCAGGTCAACGACACCGTGACGGTCAACGCCCGGATCAACAATCTGCTGGACCGCGACTTCACCACCTACGCCACCGAATTCCGCGACCTGGATGGCGACGGGGTCTTCCTGGACGGCACCAATGAAGTGCTGTTCCTTGACGACTACAACAACAAGGACAAGGCGCGCAGCCTGTGGGTCAGCCTCAACCTGCAGTTCTGACCGGGACGGGCACGCCGGGCGGCGCGGTCCGGCCGAGTGCCCTTCGCTGAGAATGGTTCTCAACTGCTACACTCCGCAGCCCTTCGACTCCCCGCCCCGCACGTGCCGGCCAACGCCCTTCCCGACGACCCCGTCTCCGCCCAGCGCAAGCGTGGTTTCTGGCTGCGTACGCTGCACCAGTGGCACTGGATCAGCTCGGCGGTGTGCCTGGTCGGCATGCTGCTGTTCACCGCCACCGGCATCACCCTGAACCACGCGGCGCGGATCGAGGCCACCCCCCGGGTCGACAACCGCAGTGCCACGCTGCCGGCGCCGCTGCTGGCGGCCCTGGCCGACGCGCCTGCGCAGGGCAATGCGCCGCTGCCGCCGGCCATCGCCACCTGGCTGAAGGCCGAACTGGCGGTGGGCGCCGGCCGGCGCCCGGCGGAATGGACGGAGGAGGAGGCCTATCTGTCCATGCCCTCGCCCGGCGCCGATGCCTGGCTGAGCATCGACCGCGCCACCGGCGGGATCGAGTTCGAGCGCACCGACCGCGGCGTGGTGTCCTTCCTCAACGACCTGCACAAGGGTCGCAACGCGGGGCCGGCCTGGGGCTGGTTCATCGACGTGTTCGCCATCGCCTGCCTGGTGTTCTGCATCACCGGGCTGTTCCTGCTGCACCTGCATGCGCGCCAGCGGCGCATGACCTGGCCGCTGGTCGGCCTGGGCCTGGTCGTGCCGCTGGTCCTGATCCTGATCTTCATCCATTGACGAGGTAATCCCCATGCGCGCCAAGCTGCTGTTCGCGGTGAGCGGCCTGCTCACCCTGCCGGCCCATGCCACCGAGCTGGAGATCTCGGTCGAGATCCCCAAGCTCAACGT
>JBQGEI010000247.1:0-5270 GCA_052039535.1 Pseudoxanthomonas sp. | reverse complement strand
TGCGCCTCGCGCTCGTGCTGCTTGGCGTTGAGCACCTCGTGCGCCACGCCGGACTCGCGCAGGAAGTTGGACAGCAGCTCGGAGGTCTCGATCGAGGTGGTGCCGACCAGCACCGGCTGGCCACGCGCATGGCAGTCCTGGATGTCGGCCAGCACCGCGCGGAACTTGCCCTCGCGGTTGAGGAACACCTGGTCCGGATGGTCCACCCGCTTGATCGGACGATGGGTGGGGATGACGATCACCTCCAGCCCGTAGATGCTCTGGAACTCGTACGCCTCGGTGTCGGCCGTGCCGGTCATGCCGGACAGCTTCCTGTACATCCGGAACAGGTTCTGGAAGGTGATGCTCGCGAGGGTCTGGTTCTCGCGCTGCACCGGCACGCCTTCCTTCGCCTCCACCGCCTGGTGCAGGCCGTCGGACCACCGGCGCCCGGCCAGGGTACGCCCGGTGAACTCGTCGACGATCACCACCTCGCCGTCGCGCACGATGTAGTCCACGTCGCGCTGGAACAGCGCGTGCGCGCGCAGCGCGGCATTGAGGTGGTGGACCACCGAAAGGTTGTTGGCGCCATACAGGCCCTCTTCCTCGCCGAGGATGCCGGCCCGGCGCAACAGCTCCTCCGCATGCTCCATGCCCGCTTCGGACAGGTGCACCTGCTTGCCCTTCTCGTCGACCCAGTAGTCGCCGACGCCGTCCTCGACTTCCTGGCGCTTGAGCTGCGGGACGATGCGGTTGACCCGGATGTACAGCTCGGGGGAATCGTCGGCCGGTCCGGAGATGATCAGCTGGGTGCTCGCCACGTCGATCAGGATCGAGTCCACCTCGTCGACGATCGCGTAGTGCAGGCCGCGCTGGAAGCGGTCGGCCTTGCTCAGCGCCATGTTGTCGCGCAGGTAGTCGAAGCCGAACTCGTTGTTGGTGCCGTAGGTGATGTCGGCCGCGTAGGCGTCCTTCTTGTCCGCGTGCGGCATGCCGGGATAGACCACGCCCACGCTCAGGCCCAGCCAGTTGTAGAGGCGGCCCATCCACGCCGCGTCGCGACGCGCCAGGTAGTCGTTGACCGTGACCACGTGCACGCCCTTGCCTTCCAGGGCGTTGAGGTACACCGGCAGGGTGCCGACCAGGGTCTTGCCCTCGCCGGTGCGCATCTCGGCGATCTTGCCCAGGTGCAGGACCATGCCGCCGATCAGCTGCACGTCGTAATGGCGCATGCCGAGCACGCGGCGACTGGCCTCGCGGCACACCGCAAAGGCTTCGGGAAGGATCTTGTCCAGGGCCTCGCCACCGGCCACGCGCTGCTGGAACTCCGGGGTCTTGGCCTTCAGGGCCTCGTCGGAGAGCTGCTGCATCTCCGGCTCGAGGGCATTGATCCTGGCGACGATGCGGTCCAGCTGGCGCAGGAGCCGATCATTGCGGCTGCCGAAGACACGGGTGAGCAGTTTGTTGATCATCGAAAAGGCCGGTTGGGAATGAACGCCGCGGACGGCCCGGGGGCGCCCGGGAACGGGAGCGCTGCCCCCGTTCGCGGCAATTGGTCATTGTAGCTTGGGACGCCCACCGCCGAACTCAAGGCACCGCCGGGCCGGACGCCGCCGCAGCGCCGCCCACAAACGAAAAGGCCCGCCCCGGGTGGGGCGGGCCTGGCGGTCCGGAAGCCGGTTCAGCCGCGGCTGCGTCGCGCCACCGGGGCGCGGTTGTCGCCGAGGAACTTGCGCGGGTTGACCACGCTGCCGTTCTCCCACACCTCGAAGTGCACGTGCGCGCCGGTGGAGCGGCCGGTGGAGCCGGCCTTGGCCACCTCCTGCCCGGCCCGCACCAGGTCACCGGACTTCACCACCAGCCGCGAATTGTGCGCGTACCGGGTGACGTAGCCGTTGCCGTGGTCGATCTCGATGGTCTTGCCATAGCCGCTGCGCGAATCGGCGAAGCTCACCACGCCGTCGGCCACCGCCATCACCGCGTCGCCGACATTGGCGTCGAAGTCGATGCCCTTGTGGAACTGGCCACCGCGGCCGAACGGGTCGGCGCGGCGACCGAAGCCGGAGGTGATGTAGCTGCGACGCACCGGCGAGCGCGACGGCACCGCATTGGACTCCAGCTCCAGGTCGAACAGCAGCGATTCCATCACCGCCAGCTGCCGGCCCGAACCGGCGAACTGCCGTTCGACCTCGTCCAGGCCCTCGACCAGCTCGCCCAGCGGCATGTCACGCGCCACTTCGGCACCACCCTGGCCGGGCGAGTTCTGGAAGTCGAACTCGCCGTCTTCCAGCTTGCCGGCCTCGGTCAGGCGTTCGCCAAGGGCGTTGAGGCGGTTGGCCTGGGCCTGCAGCTCGCCCAGGCGCGCGGCCAGGGCGTTGATTTCCTGCTGCGACTGGCGCCGGACCTGCTCCAGTTCCTGCTGCTGGCGCGCCAGCTCGCCACCGGCATGGGAAGCGCTGGCCACGCCGATCCCGGCGGCCGCACCGAATCCGGTCAGGCCGCCTGCCGCCAGCAGGAGGCCGGCGACCACGGCCGGGCGCTGCGCGCCCCAGGCCTGCAAGCGGCCCAACCATCCGGCAGCGTGGCCGGACTGCGGGTTCCTTACGATCAGTTTGTAGCTCATGCTTTAGGTATGCCTGATTTGAAGCCCAACGCCCGCAGGGCGACCGTTCCGCGCCCGGCGGCCGAAGCCGCGCTGGCGGATGAAACTGGCGCTCCCCTGCGTCGTGCCCTCTGGCTCGATGCGCTGGACCAGCAATTGCGTCCCCTGCTGCCTGCCGGGTCGGCAGCCCACTGCAGGCTGGCCAACGTGTCCGGCGGACAACTCGTTTTTGTCACCGACTCGCCGGTCTGGCGGGCGCGCCTGCGCCTGGCAGAAACCCAGCTCCTCGATGCGGCCCGCTCCGTCGGGCTGAAACCCACTGCAGTCATCATCAAAACGACCACCGTGCCGTTGAATCCGCCCGTGGCGCAACCAACGTCCTCCCCGGTATCAGCGACCGCCCGCAAAGCCGTGAGCGACGCATTGGCATCCTTGCGGGATCCCCATCCGGGAGATCCCGACGGGTCCGGAAGTCCTCCCCTCCCGGGTCCCGCCCCTGGCCGGGCGGCGGATTGATACCGCAACCACGAAACCAGTGGGGGGCATCCTAGCCTCACATTCCGCTCACGTCGTTAGCGCGTCGTTAAAAAACCGTTACGGTTGAACCGATTCGCTGACCAGGTTCACGGTTTGTAGATGAGGATGAATTTGCACCCTTGTGGTGCAAAGCGCGCCGTTCGAACGCCCAGGCGCGTGGTCGCCGCCCTGATCGGGAGCGAAAACAAGGTGTTATGCCCGGTAGCGGGTGCGGCGAAGGCCCGGGCCGGCCGGGCGAGGCCCCAGGCTCAGGCCAGTGCGGCGGTGTAGGTCAGCGGCGCCTGGGCACCGGCCTCTTCGAAGCTGACCTTTTCCCATGCGCTGGCATCGGCCAGCAGCGCGCGCGCCAGCTTGTTGTTGAGCGCATGGCCGGACTTGAAGCCTTCGTATGCGCCAAGCACCGGGCCGCCGGCCAGGTAGAGGTCACCGATGGCATCCAGGATCTTGTGGCGCACGAACTCGTCCGCGTAGCGCAGGCCGTCCTCGTTGAGCACCCGGAACTCGTCCAGCACGATGGCGTTGTCCATCGAGCCGCCAAGGCCGAGGTTGAGGTCGCGCATGTATTCCAGGTCGCGCATGAAGCCGAACGTGCGCGCGCGGGAGATCTCGCGGATGTAGGCCGCGGTGGAGAAGTCCAGCACGTGGCGCGACTGGCGCGCCGGGATCATCGGATGGTCGAACTGGATGGTGAAGTCCAGGCGGAAGCCGTCGTGCGGGGAGAACCGAGCGACCTTGTCGCCGTCGCGCACTTCCACGTCCTTGAGGATCCGGATGAAGTGCTTGGGGGCGTCCTGCTCCTCGATGCCGGCCGATTGCAGCAGGAACACGAACGGACCAGCCGATCCGTCCATGATCGGCAGCTCGGCCGAGGACAGCTCGACGATCATGTTGTCGATGCCGAGGCCCGCCGCGGCGGACATCAGGTGCTCGACCGTCTGGATCTTGGCCTCGCCGCAGGTCAGGCCGGTGCACAGCGTGGTCTCGGTGACCAGCGAGGCGGCGGCGGGGACCTCCACCACCGGCTCCAGGTCGGTGCGGCGGAACACGATGCCATGGTCGACCGGCGCCGGGCGCAGGGTCATGTAGACCTTGCTGCCGCTGTGCAGGCCGACGCCGGTGGCGCGGATCGTGTTCTTGAGGGTGCGCTGCCGGGTCATGAAATGTGCTGGAGGGGACGCAGGAATGACGGGTCGCTGGGCTCGGCGAGAATAGCATGCGCCCGGGTGAACCCCGGCCGAGCAGACGCTGCCGGATGCAGCAGTGGCGCCGGTTCCGCCCCTGTGCGGCGATGCGGGCCGAGGGGCGGCGGCCGCGGAAAACCTGCCGGGCCTTGCGGCCCGGCAGCAGGAGGACACACGTGCCCCGGCACCATCACGGCGATGGCAGCGGGGCAATGCCCGAAGCGCGGACATGGCGTTCCGCGCGCGGGATGGCGCGATGGGTCAGTCGGCCTGGCGGCGCAGGAACGCCGGGATGTCCAGGTAGTCGTTGGGCAGGTCCGCCGCGGCCGGGGCAGCGGCGGCCGCACCACCGGCGGATACGCCGGTGGCCGAACCCGGCCGGCGCAGGCCGAGCACGTTGACCGCGTTGGCCACCGGGTCGGAGCCGAAGCCCTCGTCGATCGGCAGGCCGGTGGTGCCGTCGCGGACCACGCGCATCGGACGCTGCGCTTCCTGGCGCATGCCGACATCGCGGCCGCCGAACTCGCGGTCGCGCACCGGCTGGCGGGCCACGGCGCGGTTCAGGCCGGTGGCGACCACGGTCACGCGCACTTCGTCCTGCATCTCCGGGTCCAGCACGGTGCCGACCACCACGGTCGCGTCCTCGGAGGCGAAGGCCTCGATCGAACGGCCGATCTCGTCGAACTCGGCCATGGTGAAGTCCGGGCCGGCGGTGATGTTCACCAGGATGCCGTTGGCGCCGGCCAGGTTGACGTCGTCCAGCAGCGGGTTCTGGATGGCGGCCTCGGCGGCGGCCTGGGCGCGGTCGTCGCCGCGGGCGCTGCCGGAACCCATCATCGCCAGGCCCATCTCGGACATGACGGTGCGCACGTCGGCGAAGTCGACGTTGATCAGGCCCGGGCGCACGATCAGGTCGGCGATGCCCTGCACCGCGCCCTGCAGCACGTCGTTGGCGGCGCGGAAGGCCTGCA